>JAJRYU010000315.1 GCA_024275615.1 Planctomycetota bacterium | reverse complement strand
TACCCGAGCCTCCGGTAACCACGGCATCAGCGGTGACAATCGTGCCGCTGAGGTCGATGCCTCGACCACCAGAGCCATTGCCGCTGCCTCCGCTTATCACACTGCCGCCGTCCAATCGCAGAGAAACGCTAAGAACGCCGTCATCAAGGATGGCAGCTCCACCTTCGTTGTAGGGCAAAAGAACATCAAGTCCGCTGCCGCCAATGATGCGCGAGCCGTTGATACGAGCCGTGGTGCCGCCTGCCAATCGCAGGGCCACACCTGCGGGCGTCCAAGTTGCGGCGTCCGCATCCCATCCTTGAATCTCGCTGGAGTGGAATTCGACAAAATTGCCAGGGCCGCCCAAATAGCACGCCTCGCCACTGAAACCGTGTCCTGCTGGCGGTGTGATCCTGCAGTTGTAAGCCAAGAGATAGAAACCCTGTTGTCCGCCTCGGAGAAAGACTCCACCGCGAATGTCGACGCTGTCCAAGACGAGGACTCCTGGGGGCAGTTCGTTCCCAGATAGGACCAGGACTTCCAGGGGATTGTTGCTCTCCAAGGTGAGGTTGCTGATCATCGAGTCATAGTCGACAGCCGGAATGCTCGGGTGATAGGCGATGCTCTGTACGACGACGTCGGTGGGAGAGGTGCCAAGACCGATGACGTCCACTCCGCGATCGAATTGAAAAGAAGGGTAGCTGCCGGGTTGCACCAAGATGCGATCGCCTGGGTTAGCCAGCAGCATGGCTTGGTCTATTGTTGTGAGTGAGCTCATCGGGCCGCTTGCATCGACAACAATATCGACGGATTGTGCCGAAACGAATTGGCAAGCCAAGATGAGTGTGATTGTGGTCCATAGAGTTTTCATTGTTCTTCCTTTTGTATCAAAGCGACAGGAATTACGAGGTCGTTACCAAGCCAGCTGGCAAGAGGCGCTTGACGGAATTCGCACTGCTCGGATGCCAACCAATAGCGGCCAGGAAATTGAATCCTGTGAGTTGAATTTGAATAATATCGCCAATCGCAGCGGTCATTAGCAGGCCGTCAAGACCCAGACCGGGAACGATGTTGAAGGTCGTTCGACGCGCGCCGAAATCAGCAGGTGGCGGGGTTAGAGTGCCCACGGCGTATTCGAAGCTGGGCGGAAAAACGCCGGGGAAATTGGGAATATCGGGATCCTGAACGAAGGGCAAAACCTCCTGCTGAAACTGCCCGATTTCGCCAAATGGTGTCGCCAAGATAGAGGCCATGCCGTCGTGAAAGACGTTGCCAACGATGCTGACATCATTCAAGAAGCTTGCGGCACCGTGAACTCTTGGATCAAAAATGTTCGGATGAATGATCGAACGATTCGGTGCCAGCACGTAGGGGATCACTGGATGGGGGCTTATGAATGGATCCAAGGGGATGAATGGCGAGACCGAAAGTGATTCGATGCCAGGTGTACCGGGGTTAGGTGCCCCCGGAAAGTGGCTTGTGCAAGCGAGAATGCGATCTCCACTTCGCGACCAAATTGGGCGATCCATGCCCTTTGTGCTGATGCGACCGCCCAGTGGGTCGGGTACACCAAGAACGCCGTCCACGGAACCAATCCCCAGAGGATCAAGAGGTGAATAGAGCACGCTGATTTTCTCGCCACCACCGGCTGGCTGGTTAATGAACGGAGGTCCATAACTGCTTTCGATTGCCACACGTGTTCCTTTCACTGTGGGAATCGCGAATGGTTCTCCCATGTCCGGAGGGCATGGAATGAAGGATGGGATCGCTGGTTGACTGCCCAGTAAACGAACCACGCCAATGGCGGAGGGGCGAATGAAGAGAGCGGTGGGTGAAGGATCACGCAAGAGGTAGTAAGCGAAAGCATCTGTACCATCGCTGACCAAGGCGATTTCGTGACAACCAGCAGCAGGGACAAAAGAACGCGGAGGGCTGAGACCGGGGATCGTGCCCCAGATACCGCTTTCCCCGGCGTCGTTTGCGGTCCAGGTTTGATAGCCTGCTTCGCTCGGTTTGCCTTGCAGATCAAATCCCGAAGTGCCAATCATCCAAGTGGTGACGCCGTTGCGATCGAAGGATATTGGGTTTGTCGTCGGGGAATGAGGTGAGGTGAGGACAAAATTGCCCAAGTCAATCTGCGGGAAACTGCCAGCGACAGCCACGATTTGGATGCCATCTGTTGTGGGAACATGAATCCGCCCGGCGTTTTCTTGGACTCCGATGCGATTACAGTAAGCAGCAGGACTTCCGGGGATTGTCAGAGTCGCCGGATTTGTCGCAATCAACTGCCCAGGTGTCGCGTAGGAGTATCCCCTCAAGAGCGTTGTGTTGTTGCCAGCGTCTTCGGCGATGAAGAGCATCTTCAGCGACTTCATGACGGCAACGTCGTAGGCGGCGGGGTTATTGGTGGCGTAAGTTGCGGTCATTGTTCCCAAACGAAAGTCCGCCAGGAAAATGGCTCCATTGCCGGTGGCATCTCCCATGGGGCAGACAGCGATGCCAGCGCCGTCGCATTCGACGAAGACGATACTTGTCTCCATGGCCCCAAGGGTGCGCCGACGATGCGCCCACCGGGATGGTAGGCCGTTCACGAGCCCACCGATCGGTATCAGTGTCGTAGAAAAGTTGGGGGCGAAAGCAAATAGCTGTGAATCGCCAGTTGGGGAACTTGCGAACACCAAGTCAATGCCCAGCACACCTGTCTTGGGAATCTCCTGCGCCCCTGCGCTTGAAGTGAGAACGAAGACTAAAATAATCAAGAAGCGATTCATCTCTTTGTACCTTTCGAGTGGGGGATCACGATCTCATTCCTCGCCCCGTTTCAAATCAGCACTTGTCAACGAGTGAATCGCAAACGGTGTTCCTGTTCATGATGCCCAAGACAAAAGATTGCAAACGCGAATCGCCTTTGGGTTTAGGGAGATCTAGTTGGCGAAGATGAAATCCTGCACTCAGTGGACCGTTTTGATCGAAGGTTACTTTACGGTTATGGGTGTCAATTTTTCTGACACACGCGCCTCTGGCCCGCGCTATTGACAAAGCAGGTTGTGCGGAATCAGTGCGGCGTGATGAACCTAGAGCAGAGGAAGGAGGTCTTGTTCGTTCGTTGGAATCTGACCCAGACGCTGCATGTCCTGATAAGACTCTAATAACGACTGAGTCTCATCTGCGAAGAGTTCCTTGATGTTAATGAGCGGTACGGATTGGTCTTCAAAGATGAACGTGGCTGGGTAGAGCTTGCGGTGAATGGGCACCGTGGAGTCGTGTAGGTCTACTTTGCCGCCTGCGACCAGGAAGCGTCCCACTATCTCATTGACGCGGAGTCCTGACGTGTTGTCGCCGTCATTCATGAGTACCAAGGTGTTTCGAT
>JAJRYU010000314.1 GCA_024275615.1 Planctomycetota bacterium | reverse complement strand
CGCGAAAAGGCCCGGCGATAACGCTTCTGCTTTTCGTAATAGCGGCCCAAGTCAAGATTTGCGGGACCGTCCTCCCGCATACCGAAAACCGCAGAAAAGAGGTGTTTAAAAGCCTCATCATCACGGCCAGGATCAAAATGGATGCGACCCAAGCGACCATGAATCTTGAATGCCGCAAGAGCATCTCGGTCTTTCTTGCCCGCCTTGATGCCCAGCTCGCCGGCTCGAATTACCAGCGGCGTGGCCCCCTGCTTCTCTAACCGATCCATCGTCTGAAGAGCTGTGGTCGCCCGCAAATCCTCTTGGGTAAAATCATGGACAAACTGAAGGGCACCAAAAACACCTTCGTCACTGCCACCGTTGATGCGTTCCGCGAGGCGCATATCGAGCAACAAGGAGGCCGCTTCACTTCCCAATCGCGCTTTCGGGTAGGTCTTGAGAAAGGACTCCAACTGATCTGCATTCTCTGCGGCACGTGCAAGGAAAAAGGCGCGATCGTCTTTCGGAAATTTGGCGGAAGTAGTCATCGAAAATTTGGCGCGGTGATTGACGAAATCAAGAGTGAGACGGCTTTGTTGCAGCAGATTGATGCCCAAACGACCCAGAGCTCCATCAGGATGAAATACGTCCAGCGCTTCAGGCCTCAATGCCACGCGGTCTTTGATCTCTAAGCCACCGACCTCCACCGAGCCAATATCACCCCCAGGGTGGCCAACTTCCTCGCAAATGTCCCGATCGACAAAAGTGTCGTAGCTCCCACAGCAGACAGCAAATTTCGCTTCCTTGCCCCCGCCATAGGTTGCATCGAGCCACCACTGTGCACCGCTTGTTGTCAATGGAACTGAACCATCCCGCCATTCCTTCTCAGGGTCCGCAAGCGCCACTTTGGGCACCAAGGTAATGAGACCGGCTCCGAGATCGAAAGTTGGCGAAAAGCGCTCAAAAAACGCCCCCCCGAGGGTGCCAACACAGAGGACCTCAGAAAGCTCGGGAGCATAGCGCGTGGTAAAATCGCCGTGAAAGGAGTCGTTCGTCGGCGTTGGCTGGACATTGGCAACTTTGAAACCGGGAAAGTAGAGAGTTGCAGCAGCCCCATCGGCGAAACCCAGATCTTGCCCAGCTTTGGCAAAAAGGAGGAATTCGTCTGAGGACTCCAACTCAACCACAAGGTTCACAGGGACCCTTCGTGTAGGGCTAGCCAAGTCGCATTGGACGATCAACTTGCCACCCACCACCTTCGTGACCATCCGCCCCCCGGCGATTTGCCCGATTGCAGTCAATGCCAAGGATAGCAAGACAGCGAGACTCAGGATTCCGTTCTTCATGAAACTCACTCACTCAATTGAGCCGAAGGGGTCCAAATATCACTTTTGGGCCCATGCCCAGCACAAATCGAGCCGGGTTGGATAGTCTACAGTTTCGATGAAGAAAGCACACTGAAGATATGGATAGGAGTTCGGAATGTGCGCGGCCCTGGACAAGACGGCTGGGTCCCTGCAAGAGCAACTCAGGTTGGGAACTCTGCTCCCATGGAACATTCACAGAAGATTGTTCATGAGTTGCAGAAAGAGCCTATGGGTATGACTTGGAGCGGGGATGTGAATCTTTGACCGCAAGTGACCACAGTCTCATGAATAAGGCGGGCGAGCCATTTTCTTAAAACGTGAGACTGAGGTCGAGGCGCTTGCCAGCGATGATGTCGATGGTCTTGCTGAGCGTCTCGTGTCCTTTGAGGCTGATCTTTATGGTGTAGCGGCCGGGAGGCAAGGCGGGCTGGACGTCAACAGGGCTCCTGCCTGATAGCACTTGATCAGAGGTTTGGGAGCCATTGCTCAGAAGGTTGGAGTAACTCACATCGAGCTTCCTGCCCGCCGAGTTGAGTATCTCGCAGTAGGGGGCCAGACGAGTCCCAGCCTCGTTGCTCGCTTCGATGCGCAGGCGACCGGCCCTTTTTAGCACAACGGCTGCCGACGTGGTTTCGCCCTTTTTTATCTCTAGTCGCCGGACCACTTCCCGATGAAAGGTGCGACTTTGGTAGAAATCACTGCCCGCACGAATGACCAAGTCATAGATGCCGAAGGGAATATCCTTGATCAAGAACTCCCCGGTCTTGGATGTCTTGTTGAAGGTATGGGGCGGCATGTTTTTCTCGGCGCTAAATTGGCCGTTTGCTGCGTCAACCGGCAGGAGTCCAAAGCTCACTTTCTCGATGGGTTCATTGTCGGCATCCCGAACAGAAATTATCAGGGACCCCAAGGCGTCCTCCGGTCGCAATGGCGTGAGATTGATCGTATGCCTTTCCATACTCGCCGATGACGAGAAAGAAAAATCGGCCGCAAATGGCGTGTGGTCTTCGGCGTCAATCGTCAAGTGCATGGTGCTTGGAACAAGCGTACTGACTGTGAATTGCGAAGGGCATCGGCTTCGACGAAACCCGGGACCTTCGAGAAGAAAACCCGAGAGTGGCTGGCCAGCGCTCAGGACCTCGAAGTCAAGGCTTCCGGACTTCAAATCAAAGTCCTGGTTTGGCAACAGGGCGGTCGCGCGGCGGACGGCAAGAGCGCGCATCGCGGGTTCTTCAGACTTGATTTCGTCGGCGGTGACTCCACCGACAAGCTGAGGCGCCCCTGGAAAGCTGACGTCATAGAGATGCGTCAAGAGGATGAGGTAAGTACCATCCTCCAGGCCCTTGATTCGCCAGCCACCATCGGCATCGGTCTCGGTTTTCGCCGTCTGCGTATGAATGCCTGCCTCATCAAACGCGGTGGTCTTGATGTTGCCCCATGAAAGCGCACCCACGGCCTTCGTCTCGATTCTTTGTACTTCAACCCTCGCCGTGCCGCTGGCCTCGCCATTGACAAGAACTCGGCCTGAGAGTTCACCACCTTGAAGGAGAAAGATATCCCCAAGGTCGGTTGCTTTCCCTGCTGTCGCCCGCGAGACCAATGTCTTGGGCAAATAGGGCTCGGAAATAAACGCGAGGCGCCAATCCCTGTCCTCATCTGTTTGGAGATAGAACCGGCCTAGGGCGTCGGTTTCCACCTCCCCTGGGTCTTCATCGTGAATGGTGCGATGGGCAGAGACCGTAACACCAGGTACCGGTTCGCCATCCGTTCCGATCAAACGGCCGGTGATCGCAAATGCAGTCTGCAGCAAGATTTCGGCGGTGAGAGTGCCCTTCGACTCATCGACTTCCTCAACAGTGAGCCTCTTTGATATTGGCAGAAAGCCGCTGCAGGTTGCCAATACCTCCCATTCGACAAGTTCAGATGCCTTGGGCAATTCAGTGAGATCGATCGTGGTCCACTGCCCGACGGTACTTTCAGCTCTCAGGCGCTTCCTCTCGCCGTTTTTCTCAAAAAGGGTCACACGTAAACTGGCCGCATGTCCCTTGGATCCGTCGGGCGTCACCAAACGGATACGGAGACTTTCCTTTTCTGCGACTTGTTGTGGCCGAGAATGCTCTTGCTCACTCGCGCCGTTTCCTTGGATCTTTTTGGTGCCACCGGATTGGACTAGCGGCATCCTTGCACGGCGTGGAGCGGAAGATTCTTCAGGCGAAGTGGCGTCGAATGAAGAATCGACATCAAGGCTCTTCTCGCCGACTTGAAACAACTCCATGGTGGCAGGGACGCAGATCAGGAGCATGACGACTGCAACGAGGGCAGTCTTGGCTTTGATTGACATGACAATAGCGCCTCCCGTCATGGTTGACGTGAGGACTCCTTTCGTTATCGGCCGTTTCAGGAGCGGTGATAGAAGCGCGCACCAGGCTCCCCGTCCACCGTGACCGCGGTCTAGACGTTCGCGGAGGTTTTTGTGGCCGCGGTGTAGCCTAGTTCTGACTGTCGAGGCATCGATTCCAAGTCGCGCGGCGATCTCCTTCGGGGAGAGACCATGGTAGTGGCGCAGATGTAAGACCTCTTTCTGCTCGTCGGAGAGCTCGCGCATGGCTGCGATCAGACGGCCTTGAATAGCGAGTTCTCGGTCCGTGCCTGGGTCGGTCTGCCTGTGGAAAGCCTCTGTTTCACGAGCCTGCCGTCGGGAGGTCTCACGCAGGCTCTGCTTCCAGTTGTTCTTAAGAACACGCATGAGGAAGGCCTTGATCGAACCTTCTGATCTCAGCGGAGTGCGGTGGACCCGAAGCCAGGTTTCTTGGACCAGGTCATCAGCTTGGTTCTCATCACGCACGAGTGAGAACGCCAAGCTTCTGAGCCAAGTCGTATGCTCCCTTAGGTGTTTTTCCGTGATTCGAACGTCTGTCATTTTGGGTCTCCACATTCATTATGCCGCTCGGGGCCGGAGTGTTCCCAAAAACCTGTGGAATTCCGTCGGCGACGCCGAGCGCTAGCCCAGAGGCCTTCCATCACCCGGAAAGGGCGACCGATTGGTGCACGAACGTCGGGCTTATGGCCGTCTGGCCAAGGAAACAACCAACGCTCTGGCGTGAGACTTTCCAGTTGTTGATCGCACCATGAATGGAAACCTCTGGTCTTCCAGTGTTTGCCTCGTCTGTTAAGTGAACTGGCTGAGCGAGAGTCCAGTCGAGGCGGCTCTTCCGGACTTCGATCTCCTGAACTTCCGTGTCCTCTATCTGCGGCTTGAGCAAGATGTTAAAGAACATTTGGTCCATGAATCTCAGGCGATGCCGCGTTTCGCCGACACCGTAGGTGCTCTGGACCACGAGCCGCTTCACTTTGTGCCTAACCATGGCTTCGATGACATTACGAGTGCCCACGGAGCGCACGTTCTTCGCTGTGTTCCTGGGGCCAAAAACCCGTACGCACAGAGGGTTTTCGCTGATTCCAAGCGTGACGATGACGGCATCATGCCCGGCCACTGCCTTCTCAACGTCATCAAGACTCGTGGCGTCGCCATTGATCGTGGTGAGCTGGTCGGAAAGCCCGGAAAGTCTGTCGGCGTGGCGTGAAAAAGCCGTTACCTCGTGGCCCTCGGCCAACAAGTACTCGACTGTTGCTCGGCCCGATCCGCCCGTTGCGCCGACGACCAGGACTCTTGCGAGATCATTCATCTTGGACTCCTTGTTTGCACTTCATCGACTCCAGGATGCTGTAATTTAGGAGAGCTTTATGTCATAAATCCTCTCGATTTCATGATCAAAACCCCGAAGAACTGGTTTTTAGGGCAGATCCAAGGCAAGATCGCCTCCATGAACCCAAATGTACAGATTCCTGCTGTCAATCCCATCGGCGAAGCTCTGCATCACTTGCAAATGAACGGTGCTTTCTATTGCCGATCAGAATTGACCGCGCCCTTCGGCATCGAGATGCCACCGATGGCTGGCACACTGATGTTCCATGTCGTGACGCAGGGTGAGTGCCTGGTGGAAGTGGTCGGGGAGAAAGCGCTTACTCTCAGGCCAGGTACCTTCCTGATGGTGCCTCATGGCAAGGGTCACGTGCTGGCCACCGATTCGGATGCACCGCTCACACCACTTTTTGACTTGCCCCGTGAGCTCATTTCCGAGCGTTACGAATGCTTGAAGCACGGTGGTGGTGGAGAACCCACGACGATGTTCTGCGGAGCCGTGACGTTTGACCATCCGGCTGCCGTCCAACTCTTGAAGCAACTGCCAGGCCTGGTCTTAGTCGATGCCTGGAATGCGCCAGAATCGGAATGGCTGCAGAGCACACTCAGATTTATCGCGAGTGAGGCACAGATCCTGAGATTAGGAGGAGAGACAATCATCACCCGTCTTTGTGACGTTCTGGTCATCCAAGCCATACGCTCTTGGCTCAGTCATACACAGGGCCCAAGCACCGGTTGGTTGGCCGCGTTAAGAGACGAAGAAATTGGCAAGGCGATCGCCCTAGTCCATCGTAGCCCGGAACATGTTTGGAGTGTTCCAGACCTGGCAGCGGCTTCGGCCATGTCGCGCTCTGCGTTTGCTTCGAAGTTCGCAAGATTGGTGGGCGAACCACCCATGCGCTACGTCACAAGATGGCGGATCTACGTGGCCCACGGTTGGTTAAAAAAAGGAGGCACGACTGTCGCTCAAGCCGCCTCCAGATTGGGTTATTCGTCGGAAGCCGCTTTTAGTCGAGCCTTCAAGCGCTTCACCGGGACTTCACCCGGCGCCGTCAGACGCACCCACAGCAATGTTGGCGATCAAGTGCCGCAGAAAGTCTGATAGTGACGGTCACCGTCCGCGGGTGGGTCTTGATAGTTCCTGGTTTCAGGCGACTCCTGGTATGGAGTCTTGAGAACAGCGAGAAACGCTTCGGTCGCCGCCAGGCTGGTTGACTCAGCGATGTCTTGGAGCAGCGCTTCGACATGGTGGTTGCGCGGGATAACCGCCGGGTTGGAGTTGCGCATCAAGGCTACTCGAGAATCTTTGGCGCCTTCTTCTAGATCGAGACGTACCTGCCACAACGCCATCCATTCCTGTCCCAAAGCTGATTCGCTGCGTTCTCTGGCTTCGAAGTCTGTGCACGACAAGGTGAGATCATTGAAAGTAATCGTGTAATCGAGTTTCTTGTCTTCCATGATCTTCAAGAGATCATGAACCAGGGCATCATCGCTGGGATTGGACCCGGAAAGGCCAAGTTTTCGGCCCATCATATCTTGCCAGTGTTCTTTGAATTGATCGTCGATGCTGTGAATGCGCCTTGTGGCGATGTCAATGGCAACATCCTGGTCGTCGTCAAGCAAGGGAATCAGGCATTCTGCGAATCTCACCATGTTCCATTGCATGATTGACGGTTGATTGCCAAAGGCGTAGCGTCCCCGGTGGTCAATGGAGCTGTAGACTGCTCTTTGGTCATAAATGCCCATCATGGCGCAGGGGCCAAAGTCAATTGTCTCACCAGAAATAGAGGTATTATCAGTGTTCATCACACCGTGAATGAAACCTACGCGCATCCATTCAGTGACGAGTTTGATTTGGCGATCAATCACGCATTCGAGTAAGTGCAACGCGACATCTGCGGTGCTGCCTTCAATGCCGGGATAGTGACGTTGGACAGCATAGTGAACAAGAGCTTCCAGCGCCTCGATGTTTTTTCGCGCCGCAAAGTACTCAAACGTACCCACGCGGATGTGACTCGCCGCAACCCGCGTAACGACAGCGCCTGGAACCGGCGATTCCCGAAAGACCATTTCACCTGTCGACACAACAGCAAGCGAGCGTGCCGTGGGAACTTCAAGTGCGGCCATGGCCTCGCTCATGACGTACTCACGTACAGCCGGGCCGAGCGCACATCGCCCGTCGCCGCGTCTGGAGAAAGCTGTACTTCCAGAGCCCTTCAGCTGCAAATCAAACGTCGTCCCGGATTGGTCTTCGACCTCCCCAAGCAAGTGCGCCCGTCCATCACCTAACTGTGGCACAAAATGCCCGAACTGGTGCCCCGCATATACCAAGGCAATGGGCTTGGAGCCTGGTAGAAGGATGTTGCCAGCGAAGATACCAGCTAGCCGTTCCTCTTTGTCGCCCACAGAAGACAACTCAAGCTCACCAATGAGACCTGAAATGTCCAGCTCTCGTGCCAACGACTCGTTCCAAAGCAAAAGGCTCGGCGATGGCGCAGCCGCTGGCATTGATTCTTCAAAGAAGTCTTTGCCGAGGGAGTAGATGGAGTTTTTGAGCGGCATGCGGTCTTTCCTGACAACTGTGCGGTCTGGGTCTACACAGTGATCTTGTGTGCCATGGTCGATGGACGCAAATCCTCGCGCGCAGCATTATTTCCTGAAAACTCAATCAGGGTCAACTCCCATGATTCACGGCCTTGCGGCCAAGGGCGGCAGCATGGCGCCCGGAGTGCTTCTCATTCGTTTCGTGCCCATTCGGCGGACGAAAGAGCCGGATTCAAGTCGCGAAACAAGACTCGTACTCGCTCAACTTCTTCAATGAGCCCTTCACTCTCAAGCGTCCGGTGAGAATCGCAGGAACTCGGCTTTTCTCCTTGTTGATAATCGACAACCAAGTCTGACTATCAACCGTCACTCGGAAATGAGATTCGCCTTTCAGACCGTGCACAACAAAGAGCTGCCCGTTCTTGATCGTCACTGTGATCCCCACTTCTTCTTGGCCCTTGAATCTAAAGTGCCCCACAACATCCACGACTTTTGCCCTTTCATGTTGGAACACCAAGGGCATATCCTTGATGAAGGCGGCAATGCTCTGTGGGCGCAGAGAGTTGCGTACATGGCGTATAGTCTTGTTGCGTGGGTACTTCTGAACGAACACCTCAGCATCACTTCCGGGCACGACGTAGACATCTTCTTTACGTTCAAGCAAGGGCTTCAGAACGCGGCGGTTGTAGGCACCTTTGTCTGAGAGCCAACCTTGGAGAATATCATCGCCAGCAGGGCAAACAGCCAAGCAGTAGGCCGCCTTGTAGTTGGCACCAAAGGACAGGCTCTGCCACACCATGGCATTGTCCTTGTCACCCACTTTTTTCCTCAGATCGAGGCCGTTCTTGGCGTCCGCTACGGTTTCTATCCAGTCATTGAATCCCCCCATGAAGTCGCGATAGTTGTGGGTGTAGCAAGCCGAAAAATCGAATTGACCATTACTCTTGATGGCTCCAACCGGACAAGCCGCCACGCACAGCTTGCAATCCATGCAAGGATTATAATTGAGTGGTTCGTCCAGCGACTCAACTTCAGCCGTGGTCGCAACGGTGCCCAGCAGGATGAAGTTTCCAAACCGTGGATGTATGAGGTTTCTGTGCACCCCCATCTTTCCAAGGCCAGCCGCCTCCGCCACCGGTTTGTGGCTGATGCTCCAGATACGTCCCGGGAAGTTGTCCATTTCGTTGGGAAAACCCATGGGACCGTAGAAGGCCCGGTGCCCCATCCTTTCGAGCCTAGCCGCAATTTTTCTTCCCGCTTGATTGACAACGTCCCCAGCTTGATGAAATTCCAGGTTGGCCGCCCCTCGCGCTACACTCTGCAAATTTCCGCGGTTCATTCGCACAACGAACGACAGCAAGGACGTGGCCCCTGGAAGGGCGTCTTCCACGTGTCTACTTTCCGACGGCACTCTGGCTACAGCAACCACAGCGGCGTCATCTGCTCCGGCTTCTAAGGCCATGGCAACGAGTTCATCCCGCGTCACAGCCACCGGCGGGGATATTTTCTGAGCTGACCCTGGTTTCATGTCACTTACCTTTCACCATCAATGGTGTATATACAACTCTTGTCTCAAAATAAGGAGAAGAAGGCGTTGTCCTAAGAAAGAAATGGTTTGCAGGCCGTCACGATGGCTTCACTCGCCTCAGAACCCAACATCTTGTTCATGTCCTTCTGTGCTTTGCGCCAAATTGGCAACACTTTATTCAACAGCACCGTCCCTTTTCTGGTCGTAGAGAGTCCAACTTCTCGATTAATCCAACCGTGGTCAATCATGCGCCCCAAGTTTCGAGAAACAGTCGACTTCTCCATCTCCAATCGTCGTCCGATCTCGGAAGCCGATGCGCCCTCATTCAAGGAAATGGCCACAAGCAAGTTCAATTGAGGAGAAGTAATTGCCAAGGGTCGCAGCTGGTCATCAAAAAACCGACTGATCAGCCGATTCAAAAGCCGAGCTCGAACCACCAAGCAACTCTTGGCAATCTCCCGAGCAATCCGCATTTTCTCATTTTCTGACATACAAGATCCCACCAGTTGCCATAGTTGTATATGCAACCGTCATGACAGCCAAGCGAAACTTCTTTTCTTTTTCGACTTTTTCTTTGGGATTCAATTCCCGAACAAGATGCCGGTCGTGCCGCTGGTCGCAAAGTCGTGATTGAGGTCGGTAGTCCCGAAATTAGCTACTTCGGTTGATCATGGCGACAAGATCTGGCAGTTCTGGAGGCTTGGGAGCGTGCCTCGTCAGGCTCGGTGGCTCAATCGGTTCCAGATTCTGATTGATGATGGAGGCAATCAGACTGAGATCAACGAGTTCCGGCCACTCCCACCGGGCAAGAGATTTGCGAAACGTGTCGGTGGCTTGAGCAAGCTCTGGAATCGACTGTAAGTCGAACGTGTGAAAATGGAAATCCAAGATCTCGTTGACCAAGCGGTCTCCTGGATTAGAAAGGCGCGTCGCAGCCTCATTTAGATCCTCTTCCGTAACCGATCGACCGTAAACCGTCGCCAGTTGCGGATCCCGCTGCAAATGAGCTTTCGCTCGTTCGAGAAGTTCTTCAACCGGCTGGCCAAGGAGATCATCCCTTTCAGCCAACAAGACCGCAAAGGCTGATCGCTGCGGCGGCAATGACTCGTCGTCAACGAAGAAAGGGTTGTTGTGTGTGTCAGCGACTCGATTCATTTCACCATCTCCACATCCACAAGAGTTTTGACCCAGCTCTTGTCTTTGCCACGCGCGCAACGACGAGCCGCCTTGGCATGAGCCAAAGCCCGTTCTGCATTGTCGAGGTTTTCATGGCAGCGCGCCGCAAGGAATTGGAGCGGCCCATCTTTGCTCTCTATCTCCAAAAGTTCGTCGACAATAACCAAGGCTTTCTCGAAATTGCCGCGCTCGGACAGCTCAAATGCTGAGAGCATGTCACCGCCCGCGTCTGCCATATGACGGATGCACGCCAGTCTGGCTCGGCGTAACTGCCATTCGCTTTCAAGAGATTCACAATCTTCAAGAGAGTCGATCAGACTTTCCGCACGATCAAGTTTGCGCAAGCCGATGAGAATATCTGCGTGCTTCAGCAAATGATCCGGTTCATTCTCTCGACCGACGACGGCCTCGCGGAACATGTCAAGAGCCGCGCGCCAGTTGTCGGTTTCGCACATCCGCTCGACCATTTCCATCTTGCTTTCATAACGGAGCTTCTCACGCTCCGATTGAATTTGATGCATGAGTTCAACGGCGGACCGTACCAAAGTCGGCACGTTCTTTGTCTGCGCGTCTTTGAAAAGATCACGAGCAAGTGCGTCCGCTTCTTCGTCCCTGTGGGCAACCAAGAGCAATCGAGCTTTCTGCGCGATCACTTTGACGTTGCCGGGGTCAATTTCTATCAAACGGTCGACCTCTTCTAGGGCCATGCTCACCGGATCAAGCCCCGTCTGTATTTGTTGTGAAGCCGTTGGCGCGTTGGCCATGGTCTCCTCAACAAGCTCCAGACCAATCTCTGATCGTTGATGGCAAAGGGAAGAGGAATCCAATCCGCAAGATTCAGCAACAGCGATAGCGCGATCAATCAAAGTGCTCGACTCTGTCGCATTGTGATTCTTGTGGCTGGCAACAAATGCCAAACTTCTAAGGCCAATAACAAGAGCCCGGCCTATTTGAGGATCGGAACATTCTGCCTCGGCAAGCTCGCGAATCGAACGCTCTGCTGTCAACAGTACGTTGCCGATCATGCCACAGATCTCCTGGAGCATAGAAGGATCAGGATTTGAAAGCGAATCGGCAACATCAAGATCGCGTTTGAGTGCAGACGCTGCGACCAAGACCATCTCGCGCCTGGCAATTGGATTGTCTGGGTCAGCGACAATAACATGGTCAATGCAAGCCATGGCCTCTTCAAGATGGCCCTTGTGGATGTGTCTTTCCAAGTCACCAGAAAGAGCATCGAAGATCATGTCTTGAACTATGTTGGGGTCGCAAGACTTCATCAGGGGTGAATTGGCAGCCAGGCGAGCGTGCTCGATCGCCCGGGACAGATCACCAGAAAAGAGCCGGCGTTTCGCGAGAGCGACTTGAGCTTGAAGTAGCCATCCGGCGATCTTCTCGCGAAGATGACTGACGACATCTTGATGATCGATGCCACCGAGACGCTCAGTGAGGGCCAACCAGAATGGGCTGCATTCGACGAGCTCGCCCCAAATCGCATGAACCTCACGCCAAATATCAGAGCAATCAAGCCCAGCCATCTCCGCTTCATGAGCCTTTGAAAGGGACATCAAGGCCAAATGGTGTAGAGCTTCACCATCGGAACCATTGCCACTTTCGTGCAACTGGCGCCAGAATCGTTCAGCCGACCGTTCATGGACCCGTGTCCGTTTTCCGGCAACACGCAGACGAGCTGATGCCCATGCCGGTGATGGAGTCTCGCGGATTTCCGTGACCTTGTTGCGGATTCGCAGCAGCATTTCATCGTCGTGATTCGAATCCGAGGCGGACAGACGCGCAGAAAGATCACAGAACAGATTCAAAACTCTGGTGGTATCACTGCCTCCCGATGCCAACATGTCAAGGAGAAGGCGAAGTTTTTCGTGTTCGCGGAACCGTCCCGGAGCGCGGCTGATTACGGTTTCGAATACGTCGCTGTCTCCGTCTCCCGCAGCTTTGGCAGCAACAATAGACAACAGAGACAAACGGGACCATGGCAATGTCAACTCTGCGGCGTCAAAGGAGTCAATGGCATCCAAGAGTTCTCTTGAACTGCCGTCCTGAAGCGCCATGAGTACGTTCTTGGCTTCAGCAGCCGCAACACCTTGAGCACCATCGGTCAAGACTGCCGCCCGGAGTTTGCCGTCTTTTCTCCGTTGCCCACCGGCCAAGCCAAGAGCCAGGAAAAGAGACGGAGAGTCACCTTTCTTCAGTTTTGGTTCTGACTTCTTGGCTCCAGAGATAAATCGGAACAACTGATGGATCACACCGTCGTGCTTGCAATCGGACGCGGCATCAACCCAAGAGCCTACGCCATCCGAATCTTTGCTGCCGTCCTGAACGACCATCTTTAGAGCATTACGTTTCTTCAGATCTGCGATCATCGCAAGATGTGATTCGACTTCAGATTCCGGGAGAGACTGGGTCATGGCCTCGCTGGCGACACAAGCCTCGGCGAGTCTTTCGTTGGTAATCAAAAGATTGAGTCGGGCGCGTTGCAGGCGCAATTCGTCTGGGCCGTTGGTACGTTTCATCGCACGTTCAAGGTCATGTAATGCCTCATTGACATCGCTTGACCGCGCAGCTCTTGCGAGCGCAACACGACAAATCGCATCGGAATCCTTGACTCCTTCAAGAAGTGCCAAGGACTCTTCGACTCCGGCGGGATCGACGACGAATCCCTCGTCGTCAATACTTGATTCAAGCCCCAAGACACCGGCCCGATAACGAGCGGCAGACTCTCCACTCATCATCTTGACAGCGGCCAAGTACGAGGACCGGGCCTCGGCAATGAGACCGCGACGTTCGAGCAAGACGCCAGTGAGATGAAAGATCTCGTGGCGCGTCTGGTCCGACCCACCGTCCTCTTCGTGGATACTGGAAACCGCGTTGAGAGCCGCGTCCTCGTCGCCTTTTTCTAACTCTATCATCGCCAGGTAAAGACGAGCCTCGGCGGAGGGATGGATTTCGAGTTCCCGATTCAAGTGCTTTGTCGCTGCAGCCAAGTCGCCCTTTCTTAGGTAGGTCTTGGCACGCAGGAGTCGTATTTCGGAACTTTCTCCGTGGCCGGCCTCTTCAGCCCGGGCCAAGAGATCCAAAGCGTCGTCGATATGATCGCCTTCAATACTCGCTTTGACACCAGAGAGAAAGATCTCCGAGTCTGCGGCATTTCGTTCGACGAGTTCGCGAATACGCGAAGATGTCTCTGCTACATCACCTCGGGCGACGCCGAGCTCCACACCACGCCGCTCAAGGACAGCGGCCAACTTGAGCAAATCTCGATGCGGAGGTGCGTGAGTTTCAGATTGTAGCATGGCCAACAATGAGCACTGCACGTATTGTTCGCCGAACATCGCACGAATGCGATCTTCCAGCATGGCCAACGTCTTTTCCTTCTTTTGCCGGCCTGCTGATTGGGCCGCAGGCAGAGTATCCAAGGCTCTTTCATTGTGTTGCCAAGCCTTGTCAAGGTCACCCTTTCTTTCAGCGAGTCTTGACCTGATATGCTCAACGAAGGGTATCACGCGATCGGTAAAACGAGCGGAAAGATAGTTGACCACTTTCGTTTCGTCACCTTCAGTGAAGGCGATCTCAGCTAGACGAACAGCGGCAATCTCATCGCTCAGATTGTCGCGGAAGATCTCAGTGTAGAGACCGCGCGCTTGATCGAATTCGCCACAACGAAACAAGAGTTCCGCACGGCGCCGAACGATCAAGGGACGAAATTCAATTGGCAGATTCTCACGGAGAATCGACTCTTCAAGGCGCCTTTGCAGCCTCTCGCATCCGATCTTGCTACTGGGCTCAGCCGCCAGGAGCTTGAGAACACCTAATTCGAAACGTTCACTGGTCTCCTTCGGCGCAAATCTCGCGAAGTGAAAAGCGCTTTGCAGAAAACCCATGCCGGCAAGTACCGGAGCCAAAAGTCCCATGACGACTGGTGGCTCGCCGTCGATGCTCATGGCCCGGGACAAGTTGACAAGAGCCCCTGCTCGATCTCCATGGCGGCGACTCAAGAGGGCGCGGTTGCGCCAGACCCACTCACATTCGGGGAAGTGCTCGGCGAGAAGACCATTCAGACTATCCAAGTCTGCGTCGTAGGCGATGTCCGGTGAAGGATTGACGTAAGCCAGATCCTTGAAGACATCTTCCATACAAGACTTCGTTTCAACGGCTTCGCACAAGAAATCTTGATACACAACACGGACTTCCGCGTCGCACATGCCGAGGCCCGCCATCTTGCGAGCGATGTTCTCTAAGGTCTTGCCGCCAAATCCTAAAGACAGGTGTCGAGCATAGAGGTAGGCACGCAAGACATCGCGCCACGGCAAGTCGTTAGTCCGCTGTTCCAAGAGCAAAGGGACCAAGTTGACCAACTCAGGAAATTGATCGGGCGCCGCCTCCCGGGCCCAATCACAGTGGCCCAGGATGACACCGAGCAATCCCGGTTCCCGGCCGTCATGAATCATGTCTCGACTAAAGTCAGCAAAGTCGCGCAGAGCTTGGGAAGTGATTTCCTTTGATTCTTTCGTGACACGCAAGCAAGAAATGATGATTTCCAAGCAGAGCCAGGCATTTCTTTTTGAGCCGATGGCCACAAGGTCGGAGAAGGTCTCTCGGGCCGGCTCTAGGAGCGATGCAAGAGCCTCGGCATCGTGATTGAGCTCTTGAAGTGTCTCGCTGGCGGCGATCAGACTTTCGGCAGCCTCCAAAGCCGTGGCTCCGCTACTTTCTTGATAGAGCTTCGCACGGGCTTTTTGGGCCTCAAAGAGAAGTGCGGATTCCTCCGTCGAGCGTTTCGGAAGGGCCTCTAAGTTCGCCACAATCAGTTGGCCGAGTTGGTCACCCCCATCCATTCGGGGCAACTCCTGCGACTCAACTTGAGCAAGGATCTCCTCAAATCGGGTGCGCATCCGACTTGATGTAGTGAACCGGTCTAATATCTGATTCTTCATATTTGGCCCAAAGCTGGGTAGTGATCAGTTGCTGTCTTCGCAATACGGACTCTTTCGTATTTCGGAGGAAGTGTGCATTGGGCTGAAACATGGCATTAAAATGCGGCAATAAAGAGCCCGGTCATGTGGGTGAAAACGCATAACAATGCAAAGGAAAGTGCCAGCTTGGCTTCGCGTATCGCAACGTCCGACGGCGATGGATGCGCCTGAACAAGAAGGAGATTCCTGTTCAGCAAGAATCGGCGGGAGTCGCTTGCTGCAACTCCCGCCGATTTGAGGTGTGAAGCCTGGGTTAGTTCTTGCTAACGGGCTTTGACTTCTTCTTCGCCAAAACCTTGGTCGAAAAAGACTTGACCTTGAATGTACGATTGCTTTGGATCAGCTTGGTGATACTGGCTTGATCAAAGACTCCAGCCTTGCTGGCGCGGACGTAGACAATATGGTTGCCACCATCGGGGAAGGCAACAATCACGCCATCTTTCTTTTCGAGCATCGCACGGATGCTCTTAGCTGTGTCCTGTCAGGCAAGGCCCGTAACTCCAACCGTGTAGATCTCATGGGTCTTCGCAACGGAACTTTTGGTCACTGTCTTGACCTTGAGACCACGAGGAAGCGCCTTGTTGATCGCTTCGACGGTGGGCACTTTGCCTTGTTTCATCTTGACGATGCCACGAGCTGTTGTGTCAACAACGGCATTTTCGACGTTGTCCATCTTGCTGAGAGCCGAACTGGCTTTCTTGGCGAGAGCTGCCGCACTTCAGCCACTGACGCCACTGACCTGAATCAGATAGACCGTTTCGGTCTTTGCCTGCTTCTTTGAGTCGACTTGTGCCCCGAGGGACAAGCAAGTCACTGCTAAGAGAGCGGCAATGAGAGCCGGTGTCTTCATTTCTCTAGACTCCTTGAGTTCATAGGTATTTGAGTTCGTCGCGCCGTCCCGATGGACATTGCATCTGATGTCTTAACATCTTGCTAACCCACCTGTTTCCAACATTTGTTCCGAATCGTTCAAGATTATTTGCCAGTTTCTCTCTTTCGGGCATCATTTCCGCCACCCCTGACGACGAGCGATGGGCATAAATCACTCGCCATCCAAGAGATATGCAATTCCCTGAGTCGCTTCTTCCAGAGTCTTGAAGCCGTTGCTCATGGTGCTCCTCTTCCAGCCATCGCCATTCACTGTGTCTTGGACTTGGAACCCGTCCTTTTCTTCGGTGACAGCAACAGACCGCGCTCCAAACCCGCCTTGGTTGAAGAATAGGCTCTTTTGCATGCCATGTCGGTCATAGCGATCCATTTCATTGGGCAACAAGATCGCCCCTAAGTCGCGCCGCCAGTTCTTTTTCATGAGATCCCACTCATCACGCCAACTTTCGATTTTGATTCGATAACCCGATTCGGTTTTTTCCACTGTGGCGTGGCGCTTTTCCTCGAGACGCATTTTCTCTTGAATGCGGTTGTAAGCCACAACGAGCGCTTCTTCGCGAGCGGCTTCCAGACCCAAGAGATCAGCAAGATCCTCCGGTTCGATTTTTCCTTCGCCGATCGCCCGCTCCTTTGGCTCCACGACTTCTTTCTTTTCGGCTTGCAACTTGGCGATCAGTTCGCGGTCACTTTGATTCTGAGCGTTTGTTTGTTTCAAGCGAGCTTGCAATTCGCGAACCAAGTCCATTTGACGCTTCAATTCTTCATTCATGGCTTCATCCCGAGAGACACGCCGAGGAACAACACTAACGCTTTGCTTTCTCTTGTCGGAGCTATCACGCACACGTACTTCGTGGCCCGCTTCGATGCGGTTTTGTTCTCCATCTTCCCCTTGAAAAACAACTGCACCAACAATGACACCCACGGTGAGAATCCCAGCGCCGCTCAATATCGTCCTTGAGTCCATTTCGTTTTCTTCCTTCATTGAAACAACAAAACTGGCGTTTGTGGCTCGAATCGAACCCAAGCGCGTCGACACGAGCAAGGCTTGCTCGGACGCAACTTCTAACTCGATTTCACCCACTCTTAGTTCAATATGATCCTCAGACTGAAACTCAAACTCTGCGCCGACAGATTGAGCCACAAGGACTTGCCGATCAGTCTTGGTGTCGACGCTCAAGGACTCGGGGTCCAACCACGCGTTGGCACGTGCGCCGATGAAAGTTGCGACAAGAAGAAGCCCTACCGCCGAGGCCAAGCTCAAAACCCGCGGCTTGTGCTTGTGAACGGGGGGAATCTTGTGCCCATGGGCCAGCTCTTTTTCGATTTGCCTCAAGAGAGCCAACTCAGCGCGGCAAGATGCACACTCCAAAAGATGACTGGAAATGTCCAACTCACGGTCTTCGGAGAGAGACTTCAGTTGCCACGCTTCGATCTGGCTGCGAACAATCTTGCAATTCATGGTCTCATCCCCCGCAGCGTGAGCCTGAGCGCCGCAAGTCCTCGCGACACCCAGGTCCGAGCCGTCCGCTCGCGGCTATCAAGCGCTTCCGCCAATTCTGAAAAACTGAGTCCTTCCATGTATCTCAACTCTATGGCGCTCCGATAGGGCTCACGGAGGTTGGAAAGTGCGGCGCTAAGATCTTCTGGGGCAATTAGGATGGTGCGACGCGCCTGATCTGACTCTAGGTCGAGAACCAAGGAGCGATCGATTCGGCGCCTCAGGACGTCAAGGGATCGACGCCGCACAATCTGGCGCAACCATGCGTCCAAACTGCGGGGCCGGATACCGTCAAATTTTGACAGGAGGAGGAAGAGCTCTTGGACGACATCCTCAGATTCTCCCGGGTCAATCAGGTATTTCTGAGCTTCACCAATGAGGGCGTCTCGGGTGTGAATAGCCCTCGCGACGAGCTCTATTCGCGCCCACGGCTCTTCTTTTTGTGACATGGCTGCATCATTCATGGTTTCGATTCCATGACGACAGCGGTCGCCGATTTGACTCAGAATTGTCGGATCCGGTTATTTTCGACCGGGGTAGGTGTCTTTGTTCGCCCGCCACCAGGCACTCCATTCCTTGGCGCTGAATCCAGAGCCCGCGCCAGTGAGTTGATGGAGAGAGGCGCTGATACGGCGCCTTTGAATACCCACTGAGACAACCGCCACGTCCAAGACTATTCCGTCTTCCACCGTATCCACAATAGGGTCGGCAATGACCGCCGCCTGAGCGATTTCGACGTCGAAATCTTTCACATAGGCGATTTGCCTGCTGATACGAACGTGATTGCGCGGGCTGCCGCCGGATCCGGTGGACTTGAGGGCGGCAATCAGCGGTTTGACGGCACGTTTATCACCGAGCAAACCAAGGGCTTCCGCGGCGTAGGTTCGCGTCGATGCATACTTGCCGTAGAACAAGGCACGTTCGAAGGGACCAATTGTCGTGCCATCCTCATGCTTCTTGAGTGACGCCACGGCGCAAGCGCGCACCTGCCAAGATGGGTCGCCTAAGGCACGGCGATAGAGAGGTTTCACCCGGCGAACCTTGTTGCTTTCTCCCAGCATGTAAGCTGCAATCCAGCGTTGAGGTTCGGTGCCGCGATCTGAAAACTTTACGGCTTCGCCAAGTTGAATGTCATCGGGCAAGCTATCCAACTGGGCACGAATCATCGCTGCCCCCATGAAACTCTGGTTCTTGGCCGCCGCGTAGAGGAGATCAACTTCCTTGCGAGCCCATCGAGGTTTGTCCTTGGGTTGTTTGTTCTTCTTGGCAAAACGATATGTAGGCGCCATTTTCTTGATCAAACCCCAGGCGAACGTGTTGTTCGGTTCCCGCCGCAAGATGGCGTCGAGTTCCGCCGCCAGGCCAGATGTAAAACCCCGAGCCAAGCACCAACGCGCGAGCTTGACATGTCCAATGACTTTTTCTTTGTCAACCTTCTGCAATTCTCCCCGATAGGCCTCTCGTAACTTCTGTGGGTCGCGGCGAGCAACAACCGTTCGTTCAGGAACGATACGGGTTCCCAACCAAGTCTTGAAAGAGATCACACCTTTCTTGGAGCGAACGATTACCCCTTCGACCGATTCGCCATTACGTAGGGTGAGCAGCACAGGTTTCCGCCCGCGCTGAGCCCCCAGAGGCATGACCAGGACAAGCAAAGCTGCCAACAAGAATAGATTGGTCGTCTTGTTCTTACCCATGACTCAGGCTCCGATAGTCTTCCGCTCACATGCGGATTATGCGAAAACCCCCTCAGAGGGTCTCTTGTTAAGAGTAGGACTGATGAGCACTTTGGAATACCTAGAATAATCCGGAATCAGCCGCCAACAAAGGAAAAGCCACGCCCATGGGAGCGAATCCGCTCAAAAACATCAGTATCGTCCTCGTTGAGCCCCAAGGCCCCCTCAACGTCGGCGCCGCCGCCCGCGCCATGAAGAACATGGGGCTGAGTCGGCTCGTGGTTGTTGGCGACATGGATCTTGAGTCCGACTCTTGCAGGTTATTTGCCTCAGGGTCCGCCGACATCCTTGAGAAGGCTTATCAATGCGAATCGCTTGGAGACGCTCTTGCCGATGCGGCCGT
>JAJRYU010000313.1 GCA_024275615.1 Planctomycetota bacterium | reverse complement strand
GGAGTCAATTAGTCCCCGTTGGTGGGGCGAACCAAGGACTCCAATTGCCTGAGAGCGGCTCGTTTCCAGCCCGGAGTCAACGTTTCTCGGGCCGCAGCAAGGTCTGCCGCAAGAGACTCATCAATCCCTTGAGTCAAACGAATGCGATCAAGCAGATGAAGAAACTGGAACTCCGGAGAGGTCGCTGCTGGAAGATCTTGGGGATGAGCCGTTCGCGAAAGTGCCCCAAGACGCCTGGCCATCGTCTCGATGGCAGCGAGAAGAGCCATGTCACGGCGCTCCCTCTCGATTTGCGGATCGTCAGGAGCCATCTCTTCAATCGGCGCGAGTTCGTCAGCCGCACGCCTCCACTCGCGGATCAATAGAGGCCAATTCCCGGTGGCTGCCGCTTGGTATGCACTCAATATGGACGTGTTGTAGACATAGACCGGTGACGAGAACTCATCTCGATGTTCACGCATCAATTCAATGAAAGGGGCTGCTGCAGGGAAATCTTCAGACTCCTGGGCGCCAAGGGCCACGGTCTGCCACAAAGTGGCGCGGATTTCGTAGCCTGGATCTATTCCGTCGCCCTCGAGTTCGTCTTCATACCTCGCCATGAGCGCGGCAGCGCTCTTGCCACCTTCGACTTTGTTCTTGTCATCAGCGGCTTCCATAGCTCCTGCCCTAAGTCCGCCCATACGAATCTCATGGGGCAAGGTGTTGGCCCACAAGAGTAAGGGCACCAGAAAGAACAAAGCAATTGTCGTCTTAATGCGCTTCAGGCGGCTTCGAAACTCGGTGGCAAGTTTGGGGTTGGCAAAATAGGCCGCCAGGAACCCAACACGCTGCTCAATGCTCGGGTGGATGAGGCCGCCGTCTTTCATGCGCTTGGGGTACATTTGTCCTATCTTTTCTAAGGACTTCTTGATGGGAGCAGGATCACCGAGGATCTCACCAGCGTAAGCATCGGCTTCAGATTCGAAGGCTTTTGCAACCGGCGAAAAGACAAAGAAAATAAACGCCGGATAGAGAAAAACAGCACTCCAGCCCGACGCCGCCGCGGGATCCGAATCGACGGTGATGAGCATGAACAGAGACATGCCTAGAAACATGGCCATGTTCAACAAGATATGTCCACGTCTTGAGTGTCCCATTTCGTGAGCAAAGACCCCCGCCAAGTCTTCGTCGCTCAAACGCTCAAGAATGGCATCAGTCATGAAGACATAGCGTAGCCTGCCAGCCACGCCAACAAACATCGCATTCATGACGCGGCCATGAGTGCGCGCCACACGAATATCAAGAAATTTGAAGTCGCCGGAACGAGCGATCTCCTCAAAACGATGGCGCAGCGGGCCCTGAGGCATTGAATCGCTTGCCAGGGCCAAGCGAATCAGAAACGGCGAAAAGACAACAATACAAAACGTGAACACAAGAGATATGGCGAAAGGCAAGCTTGGATAGGCCGCCATGGTAAATCGTGTCGGTTCAAATGTCGTCAACCACCCGGTGATGCTAAACACCAAGCACGGCAACAAGGGCACGATGAACACCCGCAATTGAAAGAGAAGAAAGGCTGGCAAGGGCCAAGGGTCAGGACGCCTGCTTTCCTCACGACGCCAGCGATGAAAAAGCGCGGAAACATAAACCGCAAACCACGGCGCAATTAGCAGAACGGCTGGCGCAAAAAAGACGTCAGCAAGACCAAGGTCTGTTTGCACATAACGATTCCAGCCGAAGTGCAAGACGGCATAGAAGCCGATTTGATGTGCGAGCACCCAAGGCCATGGGCTTTGATTTCTTGTTGTCTGGGTCGAGCTGGCGTCCCTGCCGTCGATGTACGCCATGGCGCGATTCGCTTGGCGACGATGAAGGACTTCAAAAACGACAATGAAAAACAGCGGCGCGAGAAAGGGCGATGCCACCGCTTCCCCACTCCCAGGCAAAGAACTTGCAACCTGGGAAGCTGCCAAGAGGAAGTTGATGACTCCAGCAATCATCGCAGCACCTTCCTCGTGTTGGCGAAATGGACCTTGGCAACTTTGTTCAACACCTCTTCGCCTCGCACTTTGATGAGTCTTCTGGCGGTGGCATCGACATTGGAACCAGCGCCTTTGGGAAGCGTAAGATCAAATTCTCGGCCTAGAAAGAAAAGACTCTTGTGAAAAGCCTCACTGGCAAGAATCGAGGCAGCGCCAACTGCTGGAATCGACTCAGCACGGGGCCTTAGCACCAGTTCAGCGGCACGCCCCAGATCCTTGAGGCCGCGACGAAAAGGTGCCTCTTCGCAGAATTTGTCGACGACAATAGTGGCGGCCTGGGTCTTTTCCAGCACCCTCTCCAAGGCTGCTCCGTGAGCCCAGGCCAAGAGTGAGTTCAGGTTGTTAAACTTCTCGTACAGTTGATTGTATTTTTCCGGGCCGATCACAACGATTTCATGGGGGAGTTTTTCCTTGATCGCCACGGACGCCTTGGCGATCTGCGCCCGGGTCAGCTTCTTGCTGTCCCCTAACTTCACGTCTTCCATGATCTCAGCGTATTCTGGCCCGTAAGCGACAGCGGCCACCACAAGAGGGCCAAAATAATCGCCTTTGCCGGATTCGTCCGAACCAACGACGAGATGGGCAAACTCCAAGACAGTGGTTTCCTTGGATTTGGCCTGGCCAGCGTGTCCGTTCAGATAACGGTCGACGAATTGGTCAGTGCCCTTGCCCTGGACAACACACTTTCCAGAGTTGTAGAGGGTCACCGACACACCTTCTCCCTTGGCGCCGAAACGGGCATAGTCCACCTGCCGGAATTCAAAATCCCCCTGGTGTATGGCGCGCTCGAAGGAGTCCATTTCAGAGGTGGAGAGTTTGGCCACAAAAGTCATCAACGTGTTCTCGGTTAAAATACAAGATCCAAGCGGTCACAGTGATTGGGCTTAAAGCCCTGAATCCGCCGTCAAGATAACGGCTGTGTCTAAAAATCCCCGTTAATGAGCAAAGAAAGACAAGAAAAGACAGAATTGCATTGGCAGAGCCCGCATTATGTACGAGCTTGCGACCATCCATGGCACCGTCGTGCCCGCTTGCGCGGTTCATGACCGCAAACTCATGAACAAAAGGCTCGGTCAAGACTGATCCTCAGCAGCGCAGGGAATAGACTAGCCAACATGGAGTCTGATTTGAACGCGGCGACTCAAAAACACATCCGGCCCGGTTTCTGGCTGCTCGCCCTGATCCTCTTGGCCTGTGTCGCCCAGGGCCAAGGTCAGCTCGTCGGCCCAGGTATCGTTGTCGACTACCCACAAGGCATGAAGGGTTCGGCAGAGAGAATCGTCGCCGACTTTCCACACCTGAAGAAAGCATGCGAGGTGAAGATTGGCTATCGCTACACAAGAGATGTCCATGTTTGGGTCAAGCGTGATCACCGAGGATTCAACGAACAAATTGTCTCCTTGGGCGGATCGAAGAAGCCCCCTTTTGTTGCCGCGGTCGCCTTTCCATTCATCGATGTCATCGTCCTCAAATCGGAGGCCTGGACGCGCCACGATTGGCGGCAGTTCAAGATCACCTTTCAACACGAGATCGCCCATTGTTTGCTTGGTCATTTGCGTCGAGTTTACCGCGGCATGGACGTGCCGCGGTGGTTTGATGAGGGATTGGCACAATGGCTGAGCGATGGGCTCTATGTCGGGGACGATGTGTCCTTGCATCGCGCCCTTCGTGAAGGAAAGTGGATACCTTTCGAGGACTTAGAAAAGAGGTTTCCACGGCAAGAGGGGGCCTCGCATTTAGCTTACGCCCAAAGCGAAAGTATGGTGCGCTTCATCGCCGAATTCCAAGACCCACTCGGAGAGAAGGCCAACATCAAGGGCCTCATCCTGCGACTCGTCACCGGTGATTCTTTTGACCAAGCCCTCTTCGCAATTACCGGACTGCACACACATAGCATGGAGGATGCTTGGAGTAGAGGCGAGAAATCGTCGTTCCCGTTTCCCTTGCACCTTTTTCCGGATGCCGCGTTTTCCTTGTCGATTGTCGTTCTTTGCTTCCTCGCTTATGCCTCATACCGCATCCGGCGAGCCCGACGCTTGGACCAAATGGACACCGAGGAGCTACCGGCTTGGGGCACGGATGAAGACGACCCTTCGACGTAGAGCATTGGTACAAAGCGAGATGAGTCATCCCAGACGCGGCAACGAAGGCCGTTGTTGTGCTTGATAAACTCGCCCCGGCCCGAACTTTCCTTTCACTTGGAACAAATCCCCTGGAGAAGTTTGGACTCGTCCTACCTTGTCATTACGATGTCGTCGACGATCAAGATCGGAAATATGTCCTCCGGCCTCTGCTGGAAAATCAGCGCGCCAAGGAACGAAAACTATGAGAACACTGTCTGCTTCAACCCCTTTGTTCATTGTGGTCACATTCTTGTTGAGCACCTCGCTTGCTGCGCAGTTCGCCACAGCATTGACTGTCGACGGGGATGTGGTTGGTGATCAGCTTGGAGCATCCGTTGCTTGCGCTGGCGACGTCAACAACGACGGCTTCGATGACATTGTTGTTGGCATCCTTCTGGCCGATGTGAATGGAAGCAATTCCGGCCGTGTGCGGGTCTACTCTGGGTTAACAGGTGTCTTGCTCTACACCTTTGACGGCGACGCCGCCGGAGACAATTTCGGCCGATCTGTTGATAGCGCCGGGGACGTTAACAGCGACGGTTTCGATGATGTTGTGGTGGGCGCTCCCTTTCACGACACAGGGGGTGCAAACGCTGGTCGCGTGCGCGTGTTTTCCGGCGCCGACGGCAGCGTGCTCTATACCTTTGGTGGTGACGACTCCAACGACCAACTCGGCACTTCTGTCAGTGGCGCCGGGGATGTCAATGGCGATGGATTCGCCGACGTCATCGCCGGAGCTTGGGGCGATGACAATAATGGCGTGCGCTCCGGATCTGCCCGAGTCTATTCCGGAGTGGATGGGAGTATCCTCTACACTTTTGATGGTGACGCTTCCAACGACCAACTCGGCTATTCAGTAAGCGGCGCCGGGGATACAAATGGTGACGGTTTCGATGACGTCATTGCAGGTATCTGGGCGGACGACAACAATGGCACAAATTCCGGTTCGGCAAGAATCTACTCCGGCATGGACGGTTCGGTTCTGCAGATGATCCTTGGTGATTCCCCGACCGACGAATTCGGGCGCTCGGTAAGCGATGCGGGTGATGTCAATCGCGATGGTTTCGCCGACGTCATCATCGGCGCTCCTCAAGATGACAACGTCGGCAGCAACTCGGGCAGTGCACGCGTGGTCTCCGGATTTGATG
>JAJRYU010000312.1 GCA_024275615.1 Planctomycetota bacterium | reverse complement strand
TGGGGTTGATGGCGACGTGGAAGTCTACCGTGATGGTGGCGATTCCGCCGCCGATCTTGTTGCCACGAGTACCGTAGGAGTCGTGGTCGACGGTGACGAAAGTCGTGCTAAGGCCTTGGCTTATGACCAAAGCCGCATCGTATGCGGCGAGTTAGTCGTTCATGTCCGAAATTTACCTAATTCCGTCTGAATTTCTTGCGCTGAGAATATTGAAGCTATGAAGAGAATCAGTGGTGGAGTTTTTTGTTGGAGTTTCATGCCATGAGTGCATCGCGAAATACAAAGGGCGGAAAGTGGGGGCGACTCTTCATGGTCGTCATTTTTGGATGCGCCATGTTGGTTTGCATTGGCCTCTTTTTCGCCCAAAGCCGCCTTGTTCGGGTTCGGCATGCAAGATCAATGGCCGTCGAAGGAATGCAAAGTGGTTCACATGGTCCTTCGTTTCGCGAAGGGCAACGACAGGCGGCCGTGGCGTTTCGGGGTGCGCGGTCACAGGCCCAAGTTGATTCGCAAATCCAAAAACGTTTCAAGGAAGCTGGTTGGAACGATGCCATCGTTGTTGAGCGCCGCATCCGCGTCACCAATAATTCTTTTTGGCAGCCAGTTCCTGCGGTTGAAGGCGGGTTTGATGTCGAACGATCCTTGGACCGAGGCGCGCGGGCGCTCGCCCGTCGGATCGCCGATGATGTCAGCTCCCGGCAGAGTCGAGGAGAAGTTTTCCGGCTGATTATTGTGACCGCTGAGACAGGCGATGAGAACCTCGCTGCCAATCGAGGATTGAGCCGCCGTGTTGTCCAGGAACTCGGAGAAATGACTCGTATCTGGGTGACAAGAGACAAGACGGAGACCCTGGGGGCGCGGTATTGGGTTCGCGATCGCGATCACGCTGTCTATGGGCGGGTGGTGGAAGCGAGGAGCAATCACGACAAATTTAGGGTGAGTGTTCTTGTCGACAAGGAAATGGTCAGGATTCCAGCGATTCCTGTATTGCGGGATAGACGGCTTGAACTGAGTTTCAGGACCGAGAACACAACATCTCCTCTGTTTGCTGAAGAAGATGCCTTGGATGGATTGAGAGCCAGGATTGTCTCACGAATCTGGCGGCTGGGCTTGGCCAGGGGCTACCTCGATTTCAACGATCACCGGGAATTTTTGGGCGAAATGGAGCGGCGCTATTCCAGAGATATCTTGGTGGGGATGGGCAGGAGGTCCATGCAGCCGACAAAGACCATTCTGAACGGTGAAGCAAACGAACAGGACATTGTCAATTACCAGACCGAGGTGGTTTGGTCTGGTAATGCAAGGCAGCTCACAAGGATCGCTGATGCTGTCGGTGACTCGATTCGAACCCGTAATCGGGCTCCTTTCATACGATTAGGCCTGTCATTGGGCCTTTGCGTCTTATCCTTGTTGACTTGGTTGCGTGTGGATTGGTGGCTCAAGGGCCACTATTCTCTCATGAGCAAGTTGGCATTTGTTATTCTGGCGGCTCTGACCGTGACAGCAGTTTGGAATTACCCGATTCATGGTTGATACTGAACTCAAGGCACAGGCATTGGAAAACCCTTCACAAGAAGGGAAAGCCGCATACGACCTCGGTCAAAAGAGGCACACGATGGATTGGGAAAGTTTCTTTACTCACTACCGCAAGCCTGGTTTTATTCCTGGCTATGAGATTGTCAACAAACTCGGAAGCGGTGTATTCGGCGAAGTCTACAAGGCCCGCAAGGAATCCATCGGCAAGTTCTATGCCATCAAGTTCCTGAAGATTTCTGATGAGAAAGTCAGTGAAGCGATATTCAAAGAACTTGAATCGCTACGCTACTTCGCTCAGATCGACCATCCTCATCTCGTCAGTATCGAAGACCAGGGTGAGGTCATGGGGATTCCCTACATCGTCATGGGATATGCCGGCGACGACACCTTGAAGAAACGGCTCAAGGACGGCCCCTTGGCTAGCTCAGATGTTGAGGCGATCTTGCGGCAAATCTGTTCCGGGGTTGCGGCTTTGCATGAGAAGTCGATTATTCACTTCGATCTAAAGCCAGCAAACATTTTCATGAAAGGTGACCATGCCAGGGTCGGTGACTACGGTCTCTCCAAACTTGTCAGTGAATCTCACATGACGATGTCCATTGGCCGCGGCACACCCTATTACATGGCGCCAGAAATGTTGACTCGCAAGGGTGATCACCGCAGTGACATCTACTCGTTGGGAACCATCATTTTCGAAATGGTCACGGGGGAAGTCCCGTTCAAGGGCGATAGTGAATGGGAAGTTCTCAAGAAACACGAGAGTGAAGCAGTTGTCATTCCAACCTCGGTCCAAGAACCGTTCCGCGGCATCATCGCTCGGGCCATGGCCAAGGATCCGGACGATCGTTTTCAGTCGGCGAATGACATCATGAAGGCTTTGGGTGGTGTCTCTTCAGCACCGATGGTCTCTGGATCTCCGGTTACCCCAAACAAACCGTCGGTCCGACGCATATTGCCACCGCCGCTTCCAAGGCACAAACTACTGGCCGGTTTGCAAGCGCGCAAAGTCAGTCGTCAAGTGAAGAAGAACTTGGAAGGGGTCCTTGGCCAGATCCGAGCAGCAGGTGGTCAAGCTAAGAAAATGGCCAACAACGGTGCCGCTGGTGATGCACGGCCTCTCGGCGACTCGTTCTATTCGGATTTTGAGTCGCAGGAGGACGCCGAGGAAAACGGGGCAAAAAAGCCCCAAGGCCAGACATTCTTCCTGTTTCGGCCGATCAAGGCGTTTTTTCGTAGCGTCGGAAAAGGCATAGCGGTTTTCTTCACGAACTTTTTCCGCTACGCTTTTGTCATCGCAATAACGGTTGGGCTCGCATTTCTGATTCATGCCGCACTAGAAGGCCAACTCGGAAGCTAGCCCAAAGCCCTGGGCCTTTTCTTGCTACCAGATTGGATCTTCAGCGTGCCACGAGACAAGAACGACTACAACATTGCCAAATTGCAGGACCACGATGAGCGCGAATGGCGTGATCTGCAATCTGATTATCACCGACGCATCTATTTCTACGTCAAACGTCACGTCGGAAATCCTGATGCAGCGGAGGATGTGACTTCCGAGACTTTTCTCGGGGCGCTTCGTGGCATCGAACGTTTTGACGAACGATACAATATCGAGCAGTACCTTTTTGGTATCGCTCGCAAGAAGGCTATTGACTGGTTGAGGAAATCAGGGCACGAAACCCAGATTTCTCCCCGGGACGATGACTCTTCGAGTTTCTTTGCCAGCATTCCTGCGGCGGGAATGTCACCTACGCAACTCACTATTGTCAGAGAGAAGATCGGGCGGCAAAGAGAAGCCTTGGTCAAGATTCTTCGGGAGTATGTTGGTGACCTTTGGGAGTCCGGCGACTTCAAGCGTCTCAAGACCATCGAACTCGTATTCTTGCGTAATTGGAAACACAGACCGATTGCCGACACGCTCGATTACCAGGATGAGAAATCCGTGGCAGGGGTGAAGTTCCGAGCCATTAGAGATTTTCAAGATCGTCTGCGTCACCGAGACCCCAACCATTCTTTGTTTTCCAAACTCTGGGAGTAATCGATGTCAAGCTGCCCCCCCGCACGCCAGCTCGTTGAAGCCGTTGAATCGGAAACCATGAGCCCTGAGCTCGATGACCACATCGAGTTGTGCAGTGCCTGCCGAGCCATGTTGTCGAGCCTCCGTGAAGAATCGGAAGGGCTGACCATTTCTGTGGGCGACCTTTGGGTCAAGGAGAGGATCTCCTGTCCGCACCGCGACATTCTCCTGTCCTATGTCAACGAGGCGTTGACGCCTGCGGAGATGGACTTTATTACTTTTCACCTCAATGTGGTGGAGTGCCCCTATTGCCAGGCAGACACGACTGAGCTAGCGGACCTTTTGTCTCAGGAGAGTGCGAGAAACCTCGAAGACTCTGTGGACCGATCTTTGCGGCGCTCGGCGGCGGTACTTTCAGAGAATCGCCGGAGTAATTAGTGTAAGCTAATGGCTCATAGCAATTTATGATCTTATCTTGGTATTGTTGCCGCCAGTTCGCCTGGCGGCAATTTTGTTTTAGAAATGGCCAGAATATCCCCTCACCCACTCGAATGCTCCTTCAGTCCCGATCGGCCAAATCGATCGACAAGCACTCAAGGAGTTCAAAGACATGTGCAAGAAGTTGGCATTCACCGGCGTCGCGGCAGCCATCGCGGCATTTATTCTCTTCGGCAGCTCGGCGTTTACTCACCTCTCACAAGGAGTAGGCTGGGTGCGGGGGCAGATTCAAGAAAACGTTCCTGTGGAATACAAGCTCGAGAAAGCGCGGAAGGCCATCAAGACGGCCGAGCCCAAGATTCGAGAATACAATCGTGACATCGCTGAGAAGCAAGTCGAGATTCGCTACTTAGAACGCGAATTGGCTCAGCTGCGCCAAGAGCAGGGGCAAGCACGACTGACTTTGAAAGCTCAATGGAACACACTGAAAGTCGATCAGGCTTCCTACCGTTTCCTTGGCAATACGGTCAGCCGGACCCATATGCGTCAGGATGCCGCAGTGAGGCTGCGCCGCCTGAAAGTGGCAGACAAGATGGTTCAAAGTAAGACAGAACGCTTAGCAGCACTGAAGAGCGGTTTGACTCACATCCATGAAGCACTCACCAGTCTCAATGACAAGCGCGAGGAACTCGTGACGCTCTGTGACGTCTTGGAAGCGAAAATGCGCGAGACAGAAGCCAAGAAAGCGGCCACCTTGGACATCGAGGTTGACCACAGCGACTTGGCCGAAGCCGCTGAGATTCTCTCTGCAGTCGAAAAACAGTTAGATATTGAGATGCAGGTGATGGAGAACAATGCGCCTCTTCTGGGTGAGAACAAGGCAGCGAGGGAGACACCTCTTGACCTCAATGCTCAACTTTCTTCTTACTTGAATGGCGAAACCGAACGTGCGCCTGCCGGTACCAACTGGGAAGGTGTTGTGGTAGAAACTTCGACCAACAACTCTCTCGTTGACGTGCGCTAATTCCCGCAAGACAGTGAAATTCACTCAAACCGCGAGGGTCGCAAGATCTTCGCGGTTTTCTTGCTTGGTGCAAAACCCCTGAATTCCGCTCTTGCGGCCAACGAAACGCGAAATCTGAGTCCAAAGCGGCGTATGGCAGGGGGAGAGCTCTTGCGAGCGCCCGACGAAAGCTTAGGATTCGTCAACCCCGGCTCCCAGAGGAGAATGAAGTGACCGACAATAGCCCCGACAAAAAAGCACAAGTAGACGAGCATGGCCACCTTCTTGAATTGGCGACGAAAGCCGAGAGCAAGAAGCCAACAGACGTACGGGATGGTGCCTGGCGCCGGGCTCGTATCGCCGCTGGCCATATGGTGATCATCCGCTCTCACTTTAAGTCCATTTTCTTGATCCCTCTGGCCATTGTGTCCTTGGTTTGTGGCATTGCCGTGACCATGAATCCCGAAGCCGAGACTTGGCGCTATGCTTGGGGATTGATTTGGATCTTCACATTTGTCTTCTATATGAACATCTTCATTTTCGAATGGAACCGTGCCTGGACCATCGTTCTCTTAGGAGGCATGGTGACGACGGTGGCCATTCTCTTTGCCATCAATTCTGAGAGTTTTCCGGTCTGGCAAAAACTCTGGAATGGAATCAAGGCTCTGAAGATGGACTTAAGCGGGCAGCTCTATTTGGTCTTCTTCATGTTCTTCTCGTTCTGTGCCTTCGTTTCCTGGGTCAAGACGAGATTGAACTACGTCGTCATTGAACACAACGAAATGCAGATTTATCGCAACGCATTTTTTGGCGATCGCGAGCGCATCTCGATGCTCAATCCACGGATTGAAGTCAAAGTGCAAGACATGGTGGAATATTTTCATCCGTTCTACCGTGCCGGCACTGTGGTGATCCATGCGCCGACAAAGACCATTGTCTTGGACAATGTCCTAGGGATTCGCAAGGTCGAGCGGATCACGGACCGTTTGGGCAGTACTTTGAGCGTGCGTATCGAATCTGAGAGCGCAGCCAAATGATGCTTGATTGAATTTGAAGAGCCCGAACCTCTTGGTTCGGGCTCTTTTTTGTGGATGGGCGTCGGCCTCAGTACCTTGTGCCCCTTGGACGTGAAACTGATAGGATAGTCGTCGACGCTGCGAAGGAGCCGGACGCTGGTCATGTCATTGAACGAAGATCATTATCGTGCGAAGGAATGGGGGCAGGGACATTTTCGTGTCGATTCGGCAGGGTTTCTCCGTGTCATTCCCGGGGGCGATTCTTCTTCAGTCCGGTTGATCGATGCGGTCAACGCGCTTGCCCAGACCGGCGTAGAGGATCCTCTTGTTGTGCGTTTTCCGCAAATCCTGCAGAGCCGGCAGCGTCGGATTCGAGAAGCTTTTGCCGCAGCCATTTCCGAATACGAATACCCCGCGGGCTATCAAGGTGTTTTTCCGGTCAAGGTCAATCACAATCGCCATGTCGTCGAGACACTGGTCGAGGGTGGTCGGGATCATGGCTTCGGCCTGGAAGTTGGTTCCAAGGCTGAATTGTGCTTGGCGCTAACACTGGAGCTTGGCGCTGGGGCCTACATCGTGTGCAACGGATTCAAGGACCGCGACTATCTGTTGCTCGCTTGTCACGCCGCCAAGCAGGGACGTTGCATCTTGTTGATCGCAGAGAATCCTCAAGAAGTGAAGGAAATCATTGAGATAAGTTTCGCCGTCGGGCACATGCCCGATGTGGGTTTTCGCGCACGACTCCATGCACAAGGAACGGGACGTTGGCAGGAATCGTCTGGTCATAAGGGCAAATTCGGCTTGTCGACCATGGAGATCCTCGAGGGATTTGAAGCCTTGGAGCAAGCCAACATGCTTGATCGACTCCTAGCCTTGCATTTCCACATTGGCTCTCAAGTGAGCGATATCCTCAATATCAAAGGTTCCATCAAGGAAGCGTCGCGTCTTTTCGCGGCGATGAAACAAAAGGCGCCGAGTCTCTGTGTGCTTGACCTTGGCGGGGGATTGGGCGTCGACTACGACGGGAGCCGGACCTCCACTGATTGGAGTGTTAACTACTCCATTGAAGAATACGCTCGGGATGCGGTCTACATGGTCAAGGACATTTGTGACGAAGCAAGAGTCGCGCCCCCTCTGATCATGACCGAAAGCGGCCGGGCACTTTGTGCTTCTCATGCGGTCATCGTTCTATCGGCTTTGCGCGTTGTTGGCTGCCACGAGAGTCGTGACTACAATCGTCACCAAACCGAAGCCAACCAGATTGAGGATCTCAAAGCGACTCTCGAAGAGATAGGTGAGACAAATTTCCGGGAAGCTTTTCATGATGCTACACAACTGCTGAATGAGCTTCTATCCGGTTTTCGATTGGGATACGTGACCATCGATGAACGTGCGGTGGGGGAGTGTCTTTACCGCGACATTTGCACCAAGGTGCGCGGTTTCATGACACCTGAAAAGAAACGCACTCATGACCTCGTGGCGCTTGAGAAGCAGCTCGCCCCGAAAATCGTTTGCAATTTCTCCGTCTTCATGTCGGCTCCAGACAGTTGGGCTGTGCAGCAGCTCTTTCCGGTTCTGCCCTTGACCCGTGCCAACGAGTCGAAGAGATCAGCAGCAACCATTGGCGACATCACTTGCGACAGTGATGGCAAATTGGATCGTTTCATTGGGCGCAACGGGGTTGAGCCCTATCTACGATTGCCTGAGCCAATAGAAGACGAACCCTTCCACATTGGCATGTTCTTGGTGGGGGCCTACCAAGACGTCTTGGGCGATTTCCACAATCTCTTTGGGACTGTTAACGAAGCGGTTGTTATGGTCAATGGTGAAGATGATTTCAGCATTGCCCATGTTACTGAAGGGTCAAGCATTGAACATTCTCTCGACCAGTTCGGATTCTCCATGACTGACATGGTTCGTGGATTCGATCGTTTGGTCGACCGCCGCCAATCCAGAGACGCGGTCCAAAGTTATAAGGGTGTATTCCTGCGCGTCCTGCACGGCAACACCTACCTCAACCAAATCTGAACCGATAAATGAAGGAGTCTTTTATGAATGACGTTACCCTTGATCTGGCCCACAAGGCTTTGGAAGCCGCGATCAATCGAGCCGAGGAAATTGACGCAAAAATGAACATCGCTGTCGTCGACGCTGGCATGAACATGAAAGCGTTTGCCCGCATGGATGGTGCCTGGCTAGGTTCCATTGATATCGCCATGAAAAAAGCCAAAACAGCCCGCGCTTTTGACATGAACACCGGCACCATCGGCGGGTTGTCTCAGCCTGGCCAACCTCTTTTCAATATCGAAGTTTCAAACGGCGGTCTCATCACCTTCCCCGGTGGAGTCCCTATCGTTGCGGGTGACGGTCGTGTCATTGGTGCGGTGGGTGTTTCCGGTAGCAGTGTTGAAGACGACCACGATGTCGCTTCAGCAGCTGTTGCAGCCATCTAACAAGACCCGTACGACGTTGCGCTTTCTTGACCCCCCGAACACGTCGGGGGGTGTCAAGGAAACCACGTCACCAAGGTGACTAAAACTTGATCAGAGCTTTGCTGCCTTGACGAATCTCGACCGCCTTTTTTTCCGTGATCACTGTCCATGTCCAACGGCCATTGGTCTTCAGGTGTGATTCAATCCAACACAAGTATTTTCCCGGCAGCACATAGCCGAGGATCTGCTCACCGTCGACCGTCGATTTGATGCGAAACTGGGCTGTACTCTTCAATTCATCATTCGATTCGACCATGATGCGGTTCCTGCGGCCTTCAAGCTTGATTTGCCAAGAGACGTCGAGGCTTCCGTGAACGGGTACTTCGATCATGGCTCGGCCGTTGGCAAGCTCCACACTTTTCTCGTAGCTATGGCCGCCGATACGTGTTCGGATTAGAGCAGAATCACCCGTCAAGTTCTCTAACAGATAGGTACCGTCGTCCTGGCGCTTGGCGAATATGGTCATTCCTGCGGATTTCGATGAAACCTGAGCTGTCACCGGTTTCTTGTTGCGATCGACGACGTGGACAAGCAATTCTGTGCCACGTTCCAAAGTGAGTTCTTCGGTCTGTTCGTCTATTCGCAGTCGGTGATTTTCCAACAACAAAGTGGCGTAGCCCGCGAATTGAATCGTGAGATCTGCGAATTCCAAGTCGACGTTTTTGAAAACGACCTCGCCATTCTCGCCGGTCATTTGCCTCATACTTGTTCCCTGATTTGGATCGCCAATAGATACGGTAGCCCCCTTGATGACCTTCCCCTTGGGTCCCAGGACTCGGATGTGAAGGTTGCGCCTGTTTTTTGGTTTAACAACCAAATCGATCGTCCTTTGGCCAACTCTTCCGAGTTCGATTGGGCCGACCCTTGCTTCGGCCTTGCCAAACATGCTTGTTGCGATGACTTCGAAAGAAGCATCCGGATGAAATCCGTACAGTGTAAGCGATCCTTTCTTGCCGACTTGGAAATCAGATCGAGTCGAACCGTCTCTTGAGCTTCTCCCCATCCGAGTCTGGATTGTGGCAATGGCGCGAATACTCTCCGCAGGGAAATAGCGGCTGAGGAGAAATGTGGCCGGTTCTTTTTTGGCTATGACGGCGATGGTCCAACCTGGTTGCAATTCCCCCGACTGATCGACAAGACGTATTGTCAACTTGTTGCCGCTTTCCAAGGTCACGCGTTTGGGACTCGGCGTGGATGAATCAATGGCGACCATGCGTGGCTCAAATCCTAATGCGCCTACTTCGATTTCCCTCACACCCTTTGAGAATTGCTTCAAGGTGCAGATCCCGTCCGGGCCACTGAGGGCGCTCCTAATTTTTCCTTTAGCAGCTAAGACGATGGCCTTGGCGATCGGACGCAAGCTGACGTCAACTATTTCAAACGAAAGATCTCTCAGGCTCTCGATGGCGATGTCGCCTAAGTCGGTTGTTGCTTCGAATGGCCCGGTCAATTCTTGGCGCAGTTGCGTACCGGCCCGGGTGATAGTCAGTTTTGCCCATTGGGCTTGGCGGGCAGGAACGCCGAGACGAAATTCCCCCAATTCATCCGTGTAAGTCCCATGGTTTCTGGTGTTGCCGGGTTTGCCATCAAGCGGGAATTCGATGTTTACGCGAGCCGCTCCGACGGGACGGTTTGTGTCGTTCTCAACGATGCGTCCCACGAGAAGCGAAAGCCGTGTCGCCTGCAATTTCACGTCGCCTTTGCTAACCGTCAATGGGTGGTTCGTTACGATTTTCGAATCAACAAGGAAGGCAAACTCGGGTGGCAAGCTAAAGGAGCCACGTGGCTCCTCATCGGGCAAGCCATGGATGACGAATCGCCCATCGGCCGAAACGAGGGCGTCTATGGCATAGAGAGAAGACCGGTATCGAGGTAGACGTTCTTTGATCCCTTTTGGTAGACCTTTTCGGAGTTGAGTGGTCCACTTGCCATAGCGATAGAGCTTTAAGACGATCTCCTCGCCAGGGACTTTTTTGTCCACCCAAAGTTGCCCCTTGAGAGTCGAGCCACCCTTGAGTGTAATTGTGTGGCGGCCAGGTGCCATCCTCAGGGCTGTCCTAAATGTGGCGTGCCCGTGCGCGAGGATCAAGACGATGACGTCGGCGTCAGTCGCGTCGAATTTGACCTTGCCGTTCTTGTCTGTGGAAGACGCGTTGAGAATATCATCGGCATCGCAAATGAAGATGCGGGCATCAGCAAGCGGCTTTGCTTGCGAATCAAGGACGAGCACTTCGGCGGATTCTACGATCGCGACTTCTTTTCCCGGACGAGTTATCCTTGTGTCAGCGCCTTCAACGGTAATTGATGGAGTTTGACCCTCGTCTCGGTGAGTCGTTGTTCGACTGAGGGCAGTTTGGTCTGCGATCGTTGTGGGCTCCATGGTGCTCTCATCCTCCTTCGTGGCCGCCATGAAGGACCATGCTGCACCGATGAGAACAAGAACGATCACCCCAATTGCTGCGAGCTCGCGTGGAAGCTTCAATTTGGATTTCCTTTTCGCCTTACTTAGGTCGCCGTCATTGCTGAAATCTTCGAGATGAAAGTCTGTGCATTCAAGACCAGGACACAGCAAGAATGCCACAAACGTGACTGGGCCGTACAAGATTTTCTATCTTTATTTCGAAAATTCTTGATGAACCAGTCAGGCTTGAGTCTCGTTGTTTCAGACAGCCCCACTTCCGGCGCCCGCCCATGGCCGCAAGGTCGTGAATAATGCGTCTAGTTCGATGAAATTGTCGGATTCAGGATTTCTACGATGCGGTCTACGCTGAGAAACCACAGTTCGAATCTGGGTGGTACGTCTTCTTGGAAGGCGCCCGCTACTGCAGCGCAATAGGCCTGGCCTTGGTCGCCATAACAAAGAGCGCGTTCAATGAGAGTGGGTTCATCTTCGATCTGGTCGGTCTTGAAATCGACAACAACGAGCTGGCCGTTCTTTGGATCCCGGTAAAGCAAATCCAGTGAACCATGAACTTCGGTGCCGTCCATGTTCACCAAAATCGGGACTTCGCGACCCAGGACATTTTCTGCCAGAGCATCGAGCTTGTGCAAGAGCTCTGAAGTCCTCAACGCTTCCAGTCGTCGGCGAAAG
>JAJRYU010000311.1 GCA_024275615.1 Planctomycetota bacterium | reverse complement strand
GCTCTTCTTCGCTTGGCACAGCGTTGGTCGCGTATATCTCTGGGACCGGGTGCTTAGAATCTGCGAATGAAAATCCATCTTCGGGTGCGGTGTGCTCGCCGTAGATCCGTCGAAACAGAATGAGGTTGCCGGATCCCAAAGCTGCAGACTCTAAAGCGGTGCTTTCGTCAAACTCAATCACTAGGACCTCGAATCGAGGTTGCGTTCCCGCGACGGTTAGCAAGCTGACGGCGCCAAATTCTTCGCTGCCATCGCTATTTACTCGAAGCCGTTCACGCCATTCAAGTTGAGTACGTTTCCTTTTCGTCGTTGGATTCTCGAGAATCGAAGCGACATGAATCTCTGCAACTCGTTCCGTAACAAGTCTTGCGGCCAATTGGTTAAGAAGATGGCTGCCGGGCAACTCGCTTTCGTGTTGCAGGTGTGGCTTGTTTTGGACGATGAGAAATGTGCAAACGGCAATGCCAATCAAGAACACAAACGTGAGGATTCGAGTAACCAAGGCGCTTTTCATGATTCAACCTACTCAAGGGGCTTCCACGCCCCATTCTCGATCCCTCCGCGTCCATTCTCAGGTTCCTGCCAATAATTGCAATCACCAAGATGGATGTTCCGGAAGAGAATTTGCGTGCGTTGACCAGTCCATGTCCGGTGCTATGATCCCAGACCCCAAGATCCAGGAAGCGGGCCAGAAGTTCGCAACCGACATGTCCAACGAGAGTTGTGTGGCCACCACAAGCAAGAAAGTTGCAACAAAACGACCAGGCGACGATCCTAAGGAAGGGGCTGGCTCTCCAGCTGCTTTGATCTTGCCGTTGGCTCTCAGCACGCTCATTTTGACACTTTGTTTCTTTTTTGTTGGCGGTGATGCGGCGGTGGAACTCTTTGGGCTGTCCGTTCTTACAGCTACGGTGCTGGGCAAATTTGCCGTCCTGCATGGACTCAGCGGATCTGGGCTCTTCGATAGCCCTTTTCGCGTGGCGCTCTTGATCATTTACCTCGATTTGATGATCGGCACGATTGCGGTATTCAATATTCGCGTGCTCTACCGGATTCCAAAATTCGGCAAGAAGATCGAGGGTTTGCAAAAAAGTGGCGTGGACATACTTAAGCGCAACCCGTGGATGCGGAAAGCGACTTTTGCCGGTGTTGTGGCTTTCGTGATGTTTCCTCTCTCCGGGACCGGGGCCATTGGGGGCTCCTTATTCGGCCGGCTCCTAGGGATGTCGCGCGTGAGAACTCTCTTGGGAATAGGCTTGGGGAGTGTTCTTGGTTCCTTTGGGATGGCAGGTTTGGCCGCGGCCTTTGGTACTCAGATGGAAGCACTGCAGTCCAGCGGCGCTCTCGGTTATGGTGGAGTCGCGGTCGTAGCGGCCGCTTTATTTTGGCTCTACCGCCGTAGCAAGAAAATCGGGAATGGTGCCGTGTCTGGGGACCATGACCAAGCTGAGTAAGAATGCACTTTGGATGATTCCCTGATCGACCGATAACTCTCTGGGACAACGCCCTTTGCCCATTGGCCCCCTTACGAGAGTTTTTGCCCATGCCATCCCATGCCAAACGCGCCGAGTCGGTCACTGGCTTTACGCTGATTGAGCTGATGATTGTCGTGTCGATCATTGCCATCATTGCTGCCATCGCCATTCCCAATCTCCTGAGCGCAAAGAAGGCAACCAATGAAGGTTCTGCCATTGCCTCTCTGCGCAATCTTGCTTCGGTTCAGGTGCAGTGTGTCAATCGGACGTTTATTGATGCTGACGCCGATGGTGTTGGCGAGTACGGGTTTTTTGGGGAGCTTTCCGGCGCCACACCAGCACGGAACAACCCAGGTGCGCCCTTGATTCCGCCGCTTTTAGCCGGGTCGTTCAAGCAAGTGAATGCCGGTATCATCACACGCTCGGGTTTTCTGTTTTGCATCTACCTGCCGGATGTTGGTGGCCTTGGATTGCCAGAATCAATCGCCAACTACCCGACGATTGACTCCGATACTGCTGAGCAAGTTTGGTGTGCCTACGCGTGGCCAGCGGATGTGAACGCTGGGGCAAGTGCCTTCTTCATCAATCAGGCTGGCGAAATCTTGCGCACACAGAATACGGTGCAAAACTATGGCGGCGTGGGAGCCCAGCCCGCATTCGACGCTGCATTTACCAATCCGGGAGGCATGACCGGTCGAGTTGCTGCCGGCGTCGCTGGTGCGGACGGCGGCATCTGGAATGTACTGCGCTGATCTATTTTCGCCTGAGAGAACGGTTCAATTTGTCTTCGCGTTCCTTCAATCTCTCGATGGCGTTTTTTTCTTCCGCTTTCATTTTCTTGTATCGAGGCATGAGGCGAGCCAGTTCATCACTCTTGGGGTCAAGTTTCTGCAAACAGTCGACCAAAACCTCGAGAGCGGCCCCATCAAGTCGATTGTTTGAGTAAGCCATGCGGGCAAGTTTCAGGGATTCTGGTATCCGACCGAGCCGAAAGAGGGCTGTGGCTGCCAAGGAGGGCCCCCTGGAATCATTCGC
>JAJRYU010000310.1 GCA_024275615.1 Planctomycetota bacterium | reverse complement strand
TGGTTCCTTGTTCGCTCGAAAGCGTAAAATACAACATAGACCGAAACGACTTGTGGGTCTCGCGCAAGATCTCTTCGACTTGAATACCGTGCTCCCTAGCCTTCTCTGCTGCGTTTAGTTCATTGACACCGTCCGCTAAAAACCGTTCCAAATAGCCACACAAGAAAAACGCCGTCAGGGCTCTGGCGTTGAGAGTTGGCACGCGGCCATAGTAACGAGCAGTCAACACGTCACCGCTTCCCTTGAGCCCAGAGAGGATCCGTCCTAGGCGTTTCGCCAATTCGCAATAGGGCTCAACTTCCGTCTTGGTAGAAGGATCAAACTTGAGCCCGTTCACTGCCCCCCTCACCGCACGCCCGGCCAAGAAATCTGCCATTTGGTCAAGTACATTGCGGCAGACAATTTCCTGTGCCTCTGCAGTCGACGCTCCTAAATGAGGTGTGGCGATGACGTTCTTCAGTTCTAGAAGTGGCGATTCAATCGGTGGCTCCACTTCAAAGACATCCAGCGCCGCCCCGCCGATACGTCCGTCCGCTAAGAATTCCGCCAAAGCGTCTTCGTCGATGAGACCACCTCGTGCGCAATTAATCAACCGCACACCTAATTTCATCGTCAGCATGACTTCGCGAGAGATCATGTGTCGCGTCTTTTCAGTAAGGGGTACATGCAAAGTCACAACATCAGCGTTGGCCAATACGTCGGCCAAAGGTTGCACTTCAATCCCCAACTTCGTCGCCGCTGCTGGTGTGGTGAGAGGATCAAATCCAATGACCTTCATTCCCAAGCCTTGGGCTTTCTCAGCAACCAAGCAGCCAATACGACCTAATCCAATGACACCAAGTACCTTTCCCGCTACTTCATTGCCGCAAAACTCAGCTTTATCGAAACGACCGTCGTGGATGTTCCTATCCGCCTGGGGAATACTGCGACACAAGCTCATCATCATGGCAATGGTGTGTTCAGCCGCCGAATTGCTATTGGCTCCGGGGGTATTCATCACCATGACACCACGATTTGTGGCGGCTTCAACATCAATGTTGTCAACACCTGTCCCGGCGCGACCGACCACCTTGAGGTTAGGTGCCGACTTGAGAAGCGCCGCCGTCACTTGAGTTCTTGAGCGAACCACCAAACCGGCAAATCCGCCGATTTCGTTCGCAAGCTCATCAGCTGTAATCCCGGCCCGATCCACAAGCTCGACATTGCGTCCTTCCAAGACCTCGAAGCCGCCCTTATCCAGTTTGTCAGCGATCAAGATACGCACATGCGAGCTCCCATGAAGCATTTTCTCGGTTCTCCAGACTATTTACCAAAATGTCCCGACAGATCGGTTGGCTGACGTTTTGGCGCGACCCACTATAACGTCCTAAAGGTGGCAGCAAAGGCAATCATTCGTCAACTTGTAGACCGCGGGAGGCAATGGTAACTTGCGCATCTTCCGCTCTTTTTGCTTCCTGGAGAATCACATGTCAATGAATCACAATACTCAAGACTCCCCAGTGACTCCTGATCAAGTCCACGAAATCCTTGGCCAACATATTTTAGCCGATGGATTCTCCGTAGTTTTTGATTTCGAAAAGAGCCGCGGGGCCGTTTTTCACGACAAAAAGAGCGGCAAGGACTACTTGGACTTGTTTAGCTTCTTTGCTTCCCAGCCCATTGGCTTCAATCATCCTGGCATGTCCGACCCTGAGTTCTTGCAACGATTGACACGAGCCGCTTCCTGCAAGCCAACCAACTCCGACATCTACACCGTCGAGATGGCCAGCTTCGTGCGTACTTTTGCCGATGTATGCATCCCTGACACTCATAGTGAACGCCTGTTTTTTGTCGAAGGTGGTGGCCTCGCCGTCGAGAATGCCATGAAGACCGCTTTCGATTGGAAATACCAGAAAAACCAAGCTCAAGGTGGTCCTGACACCGAAGACCTGGAAATCCTCCACTTCAAGAACGCCTTCCACGGTCGCACCGGTTACACCTTAAGCGTGACCAATACGGCCGACCCAAGAAAGTACCAGTACTTCCCGAAATTCGACTGGCCACGCATGAGCGCACCAGCCGCCCGCTTTCCACAAACTGCGGAGAATGTTGCCACAATCGAAGCGGAAGAAACTCAGTCCATTGCCGCCATTGAAGCGATGTTCGCTGAGCGCAAGGATCGCATCGCCGCAGTCTTGATAGAGACGATCCAAGGCGAAGGCGGCGACAACCATTTCCGTCCTGAATTCATGAAAGAGCTTCGCAGAGTTTGCGATGATCACGAAGCTCTGCTCATCTTCGATGAAGTTCAGTGTGGCATGGGCCTATCTGGAACATGGTGGGTTTGGCAACAACTCGACGTTGAGCCAGACATTTTCTGCTTTGGCAAGAAGTCCCAAGTTTGCGGCATCGCTGCAAACAAACGCGTCGACGAGATTGACTCGGTGTTCAAGACCAGCAGCCGCCTCAATTCTACGTGGGGTGGCAACCTCTGTGACATGGTGCGTGTTGAACGCTACATTCAGATCATCGAAGATGAGAAACTCCTGGAGAATGCCACCAAAGTTGGCGAATCAGTGATGTCAGCCCTCGCGGATTTTGCCCAGGAGACCCAGAAAATATCGAATGTACGTGGCCGCGGCCTCATGATTGCTTTTGATCTTCCGACTGAAGATGCACGGGATACGCTCATGGCGTCTCTATATGAAAACGACGTCATCATGCTTCCCTGCGGCGATGTCAGCATGAGATTTCGCCCGGTGTTGGACATGGATCCCGCCGAAGGTCGACTGGCGGTAGAGAGGATCATCGGCTCCTTGTAGAGCCGCTCATGAGACTTGAAGAGTGCCGCACAAGGCTCAATTCTTCAGTTCTGGACCTTGTGAACGCCAAGCGCTACTATGGTGCTGGGATGGCTCGGATTGCGGCGCAAGCCTGTGTTTGCGGCTGGATCAATGGCAGCGGCTCTTAGGAAGAACTTAACATGTCTCATCTTCGCAGGTCCTTGACCCTCATTGGCGCAGTGAGCGTCCTTGTATGTTCGGCCCAACTTCCCTCCCGTGCTCAAGAAAAGCCGCCCTCCATCGAAGTCATGCTGCGGGAGGCCACAGAAAGGGCTCGAGAAGAAAGCTCGCAAATTCAAAGCCGAGTGAAAGCTCAAGTAGCCATATTCAAGTTCCGTGGTGTTGGCACTGCCATTGCGCACGCTTCGGCTCGAAAGAAACTCGCTGCCATGGGATTCGGCGCGGTCGGTCCCTTGGTCGAAATGATCAAAGGACTGAAACAGGAACCTGTTCTAGAACAAATCGGACTCTCGCTCCTGGAGATGAAGGACAAAGAGACAGCCACCGTAGAAGATATTGCCACTCCTCTGCGTGACATGATCGACGCAAAGTCGCCCATGCATGCTGCTACCGCGATCTCAGTATTGGCAGCCATCGGCGACAAATCGTCGTTGGACTCTATTCGCTTGCAAGGGGATCGTGAAGACACCTTGGTCAAGGCTGCGGTCCTCGTGGCGCGGGCCAGACTTGCTGACCTCGATTGCTTCCCAGCTTTGGAGCGTGCCGCCAAAAGCAGCATCGCCGAAATTCGTCGCGCCGCGGCAAAATCCTATGGAATCATCGGTCGCAACCCTCAAGACCGAACCGTGATGGTCGACTTGGTCAGCGATGCCGACGACCGTGTCGCCATCGACGCCATCCACGCGCTCAAGCGTATTTCGACGAATTCCAAGGCGATGGCGGCTCTTCATGAGACGTTACGCCACGACAATCCCAAGTTCATTTCTGTGGCCATCGATGTCATCGAAGAAATCGGCAAGAGGGAATACTCCGGGCGTCATCTCTTGAAAGTTGTCAAGAGAACTTCGCTCACGGCTGAACTGCGCATGAAGGCGGCCCAAGTTCTCTACCGACTCGGTGATGAAGACGGCATGATGGAATTGGCCAAGAGCTACAAGAGTCAAATCAAGAGCCAGCCACGGTCGGTACGGGCTAGGCAAGCGCTCGCGGAGTACTTCGTCGAATTTGCTGCCTGGGACAAGGCCGCTCGGACCTACAAGGAAGCCCTTCAGTTATCCCGCCGTGGCACCCAACAAAACGATTTGAGCCTGAAGATCGCCCAATGCTATGCATACGATGGCAGTTTCAAACGGGCCGCGACTTTTCTCATGAAAACCGGGCGCGACAAGAGTTGGCAAGATCTCGTCGATGACCCGGCGTTTCGCCAAATGCAAAAAGACAAACGATGGGGCAAATACTTCTTCGAGTGAAACGGCTCTTATTGCTTCAAGGTCACATCGTTGCCGATGATTTCGAAACTAGCGAGTATCCTCTCCAACTGGCCACGCACCTTTTCGAAACTGAATGCCGGAGCGGCTAGAAGCAAGGCATAGGCCCTACCCTTTGACACGGTGATGGCACCAATCGTGCGAATCATGGTTCCCTTCCGTTCGGCTGTCGATTCGAACTGAATACCTGCCCCACCACCTAAGGTGCCGGTCTTTTGAAACAGGATTTTGTGATCCAAGCTCTTTTCATTCATCCGTGCCATCAGATCGAGCGCTAGAGTTTCTGGCGCGAATCCGCCTTCGACATGATCCAATACGATGACATCGGCCGAAGCTTGAAGTGTCGGGTTGAGCAACGTAATCGCAATGGGGCTGTCGAATTCGGGAAATTCAAACGACCAGGTAAGGTTGGGGCGGGACAAACGAAACTTGTCTGGAACGTTCTCGTACTCCAGGGTT
>JAJRYU010000309.1 GCA_024275615.1 Planctomycetota bacterium | reverse complement strand
CTCGATTGGACTCCATGCGGGAACTACGGTGGGATGGGCTATGAACTTCTCCAACGGCATTTGGACATCACGCCTGTCAGGTCAGGCGACCAAGGGCCGGGTTGGCAATCGACAGGCTGGATTCCAATCTCAAGTTTTTCTGGCACAAACACCCATATTCGCATCGCCATAGAGGCCACCATTGGCACCGGGCCCTTGAGTGACATCGCCATTGATGATTTTGAGGTCAATTCGATCCCCTCAGGGGCGATTCCAGGACAGGCGCCACAACCCGGCAATGCTGTCTTCGATATCAATTCTGCTTTGAGCCCTCTGGGCAACGGCGTGGGCAGCGGTGACGCGGGCCCCTACGTCGGAATCGTCACAGTGGGAAGCCCGTTTACCATGTCCTGGAGCAGTCAACCATCGACTACTGTTCTTTGTCTATTCGGTCCCGAGAACATCCTCTCTGCGTCCTACCCAGGAGTCGGCCAACTTGACATCGGAACTTCACCTCTTGTTGCAGGCGTACCGTCCAACCTTTTTGTGGTCGGCGACGGGGCAGCGCAGTTCCCGAACGGATCGTTCCTCAATTCATTCTTTGTGACGGATGCCGCTGGCAACGGCAGCATTTCGTTGATTACACCGCCGTTTCCACCGGGCTTGCTCACGACTTTTCAGTGCGTAATGAACCCTTCTGGTTCTTTTTATATCTCCAATGCAGTGAGCGTTGTTGTGAATTGATGTAACAGGAGGAAGTCAGGAGTCGAAGTCGAGCGATTTGCCTGAGGCGGACTTGTTCCTATCGTTTCATTTCGTCTCCGCAAGAAGTTGGCTGGGACGGTGGTGATTCAGTCATCATGAAAGCGTGATTCGCCGTGCGTCCATGTCTGCGAGGGCATTTTCGTCGACGACAAGATGTCAACGTTGTGATTGTTGAATAACGCAAGCGACTCTCTGGAGTCGGGTTCTTTCATGACTTTGCAATCTGAGGGTCTCAACGGCTGGGATTTGCTCCCGGACGTTTTTTACACGACCAGCATTCAAGATTGCTTCTGGTCTGTAGACGGTTGCCAAGACCTGCACTTTTTCGGCTGTTTGCGCACAAGGTAGCCGGTGGCATGAGAAGAGTGAGCAACTTTTCTTAACCACAAAGGAGCGATGCCATGATCAAGATCTCAGCACCTTTCTCCAAGAAGACACCAAGTGACGAGCCCTACAGCTCCCATGCCGTCCACCTCGGAGTTGAAGTCGAGCTTCCTGATCCCGTCGAATAGTCGAGCTTGCCTGGCGGAAACCAATCGACTTCTTGCTCAGCTTGCCCCGTTGTCGATGAGCCCGCGAAGCCTACGCCACGGGGCAACGGATGATCGCGGCCTGCTGCCTTTCTTCTGGCGATTGGCGGTTAACCAACAGTTCCCTGAAGAGAATGTGATCTTTGGATATAACGGCGATGTGACTAACACGTTTCAAGGAAAGATGTAAATGGGGCACGACTCATGGAAAAAAAACTCGGTGAGCCTGATTTAAAAATCATGGGGCTTTCAATGTGGGTTCACAATCGCGAGTTTGAAAACGCACAGGATGCTGATGACGGGAACTGGTTGAACGTGACCGCGCATTGCCAGGCTCCTGGAGCCAGCGTATGGGCCCAAGGAGCCATAGTCATGGTTACTGACATTTTGAGTTTTCGTGACCAGTGCGCCGCGATGCGAGCAGGAAGCTCAACCTCGGCAACGATGGAGTCCCATGAGCCCAATCTCAAGGTCGCATTGCAAGCTATGGATTCTATGGGGCACATCGGTGTTCGAGTCGAGATCTCTCCAGAACATGATTCCCAATTCCATCGAATTGACTTCGAATACGATCAGAGTTATCTCCCCAACATCATCCGGGAACTTGCCGCTATTGTGGAGAAATTTCCGGTGAGGGGCGTTCGGCACATGTAAGCTCACGAGATCGCAGCTATTTCGAAAAGAAGAGGATGCATACCTGAGATGTTGGCGATTGAACACTGAGCACAAAAGAGGACTATCTTCCACAACTTGGCGAAGCCAAAAACCTCTACTCTTCGTAGAATGCTGTGGTGTCGGCAAAAGAGCTGATTTGGCACCAGACCAGTAGGCCCAAGGCTGTTTCAGTAGAAAACCCGGCAGCAGACGTGAGATCCAAACCAAGTCAGAACATGATGTCGACGGCGTTTGACATGTAGAAAAGCCCATTCGGGTTGGCTACGTACTGAAAACGGATGACTCCCGGCGGAATTGGCGGGGCGACAAAGCTCAAAGAGCCAGTTCCGGTGGTGTTGGTCAAGAATAGGGTGTTCAAGAAATTGGTCGTCAAGTTGGTTCCATCACCAACAATAAGAAGGCCTCCAGGTAGACCGTTTATGAGAGGGGAAGTACCAAGAAACCCGGTGGTCCGATTCCGCCTTGTCTTCACAGCCGACAACACCATTGAAGGCAATGGCGTCGCCATCGACGACATGCACATCCATGTACCGACATTCCCGGGGACTTCTTCCCTGGCGAACGATGACTTGTGCATGACGTTTTTATCAACGGCATGCCCGAGTTTGGCGTTCCTATGCGGCCTTCGTCAACGCTGGCGAAACCGTTGAGATTTTCTCCAAGTCACCACAAGGCACTCTTGTGAGCGGTGACTGCTATCTAGTTTGTGAGGCCTTCATCGGTGCACTGACCATTGTACAAGCAAAGCCCGGCGTTTGGTTTTCATTGACTGGATCAAGTTTCGTCATTGATGGCGGAACCACTCGGCGATTCCCACATATTCGCCTATCCAGGCGGCGTTCCCGGACCAAACTGCCTGATCCAGTGCGTAGTCGTAAAGCCAACGTCCGTCGCCAACGGCGTGATGCTGAAGCTGTGGCGTAATCTTGCCCGAAAACTGCGATTATCGAATTGTTGTCTTGACTTGTTCTTCGCCATTTTTAGCTTAACTCCCTGGGCGGAGCACATTTGCTCTAATTCGTATCAAGCTAATCAGTCGGCCGGTTCAACGAATTCAGAACTGGCGTTCTTCGATTTTGCTCGGTCGTGAGGTATGATCATGGATTTTCTCAAGGATAGGAAGCGAAGAATGTCTCTACGAAGAGTCGCCGTACCAAGTGTTGTTTTTTGCATTCTTCTGCTTTCAGTTTCTTGTTCGACAGGCGATGCCGGTTCCTTTGGGGCCGTCCAGGTTCAAGAAACACTCTTGTGGGATGCGAATGAAAGCTTGGCGGAGCTCGAGCAACTTGGCTTCAAGTTGACTGAGCTCGCAAGTACAAGTGTTGATATTGCAATTCTTCAGATCACTCAGGCACGTCTTTATCGCGAAGCAAAATGCTTCAAAGAGTGGCTACTCTCTGAGAATCAAGATAGAGAGCTTAAGCAGAACGAAGAGGCCGCGAGGAGGGCTGAAATGCTGAGAAACGCGATTTCAGCTCTTCGACTGCAAGTCGCGGGCATGGCGTAGAAGCCGCGAAGCGCGCAAAAAGTAAGCCGATGTTGATTCGAGGTGAGGCGAAGCAATCGGGGGAGTGTCAATAGACCCGGTTTTTCGATTTGCGCTGACATCACGCCAGCAATTGGGAAGGAATCACGAGGATTACGAATACCGACGGACCTCGGGCGGAAGATGAAGTCCAATCGTCGCGCAAAACTGTTGATCAAACCCGGGGGACTTTGAGTTCATCCCTCTAAAGTGGACAGCCTCGTCGCAAGCGCCTGCTGCAACAGTTTGTAGTCCGCCAGTATTACCTGGTAATCCTTAAGGTCCTCGGAAAGGAAAAGGCACCTGTAGGCCAGCATATTTCGAAAAGTGCGATCAGTTAGGATGGCTGCAACATCAACAATGCCGATGGCCTTCGGGATGTCGGCGCCGTCCTTGGCATCGGAGCGGAGCGCAGTGTGTATACGCCACATATCATAGTGCTTTGTGAGCCAGGGGTCGGCCATGTCGCGTGTATAAGAAAACAGGTTTTCGGCCCGGACAATCATCAGGTCCTGTCGTTCGACAATTCGGTCTATCAACTGCCGCAGGGCCGCATCACCAAACTGGTAGTAGCGCCCTGAACTAATAAGCTCCTGCCAGGTTTTGCGGACAAACCGAAAAATGCCCAATCTGTAGGTTCCACTGGCCATCTGGTTGTGGAAGACAGTGGTATCAATGCCCGAGGGAGACCCCGCGGCCATGCGCGCCAACACTTTTGTGGCTTTTGCAAAGGCCTCGTTCTTGATTCTGAATTCTTCCCCCAATGTGATCGACGTCTCAAGATCAGCCTGAAACTGGCCAACGTAGACGGCTTCCTTCAGCCGGGTCTTGCGTTCTTCATTCCACTCGGTCGCCTGCATACCGAGGAATATTCCGGTGATCACCACGATGATATCAAGCCCAACCGCGAACCAGTTTTGGTCGGTGGTGTGTTTCATAAATCTGCGCAGGATCATGGAAGGCTTTCTCATTGCGATTCGGATGCCGGATCATATCAACAAACATCAAATGTGGAATAGAATAGGGAACCTCATGGCTTCGTTCATGATGTCGCCACCGAAACTGCAGATCTCTGGATGCGACTTGTGCGCTATGCTGCTGCCCTTGGTCGCAAGGTCGTGAACAATGCGGGCGTCTCCCGCAAGCGTTGCCACAAGAGTTTCTCGGTATGCGTGTGGGGCGGGCAGCGCAGCGAGGTAAGTCATGCGTCTTCCCACGGAGAGAAAAGTCGCGAGCAAGCTAGACGCGAAAGCTTGGCGGTCGGCACAAATGGCGACTCAAAGTTGGGCGAGACGATTGGTGGCTAACGGCATGGCGTTGTGGTGAGAGGAATTGGTTGTTGACGCCAGCCCGGCCCGTCGATACGCTCCAAGACAAATGACATAAGCCGTTGGGCTGGCGTTCTTTCGAGAATTCGAGGCCGACAGGCGTGATCCGAGCAAGAACGTCATGCGTTCCGCGGAATCTCGTATGGAAACCCAAGAACCATGAATCAAGACATTCGCTTCCTCGAAAAAGACCGACCCCTGCGAGATGACGTGAGCGACCTCGGCTCGTTGTTGGGTCGTGTCTTGCAAGAGCAGGGTGGGAGGCAACTCTTTGACCGTGTCGAGGGCGCGCGGGCTGCCTCTCGTCGCCGTCGGTTCGAACCTTCGGCGCAAGCAGAGCTTGAACAGATATTGCGTGGCTTGGAGCCCGCCGATGCCATGGAAACCATTCAGGCTTTCTCTACTTGGTTCGAATTGGTCAATATGGCGGAACGTATTCACCGGGTGCGCCGACGCGGTGACTATCGCCGTGCTCGTGATGCCCAACCCGGAAGTTTTGAGTCAGTATTGAGAGATCTCCTTGGTAGAAAAATCTTGGCTAACGAAGTCCAAGACGTTGTCGACAACATGAAAATGGAGCCCGTTTTTACTGCCCACCCTACGGAGGCTGTTCGGCCTGCGATCTTGGCACACGAGCAAGACATGGCTCGCATCTTGCTCAATCGGCATCCGGGTGATGAAGGTGACTGGATACGAGAGGTCAAAGAGATTATTTCCATCGTTTGGCAGACCGAAGAGAATCGAACATCTCGGCCGACGGTGGCTGACGAAGTTGAACATGTTCTGTTTTACGTGCTTGAAGTCATCTACGAGATCGTCCCGGATCTTAAAGATGCACTTGACCACGCCACAACCAGCGTCTTCGGCGTTTTGCCGCGGCGGAAAGACTCGCTCATAAACTGCGGATCTTGGGTTGGCGGCGACATGGATGGCAATCCAAACGTTGGACCCCAAACGATTCGTAGCACTCTTGCTCGGCATCGTGAATTGATCATCGCTAGATACCGCAATGAAGTCCTATTGATGTCCAAGAGACTCACGCATTCACGGTCGCGTGTCGCCGTACTCCCGGCACTTGATTCTCGCTTGGAGCAGTACCGCAGTCTTTTCCCTGTTATTGCAGCAGAGACTCCTGAAAGCCGTGTTGGCATGGTCTATCAGAATTTCCTAGTCTTGGTCGCTGAACGCTTGGAACGAACTCTTAAAGATGACGAGAGTTCTTACGGTTCGGTATCGCAATTCGAGTCCGACTTGGAACTTGTGTACCGCAGCCTGACTGAAAATCGGGGCTTGGAGGCTGGTGCCAGGATCGTGGCACGTCTGCAAACGCGCGTTGAGACATTTGGTTTCTTTCTCGCTGCGCTTGATGTGCGCCAGGACGCCTTGGTTCATCGCCGCGTCGTCGGTGAGATTTTGGCCGACGATGAGTTCAGCTGCCGTGACGAGGCTTCAAGAACGCGAATCCTCGAACACGCCTTGGGTGTCGCATCTGAATCGCAAGCCGAATTGCCCGACAGTCTCTCTGTTGAGAGCAAAGAAGTACTCGAAGTGATGAGAACGATTGCCGACATGCGTCGTCGGCATGGCAATGAGGCCATGGGAACCTATGTTATCTCGATGGCTCGGGGACCGGACGATGCTCTGAGTGTGTTGCAAATTGCACGGGCAGCCTCTTTGGTTAATGAGTCCGGGAATGTGCCACTGGACGTGACTCCATTGTTTGAGACCGTAGATGATCTGGCTAACGCTCGAAAGACAATGGAGAGTCTGTTCGCCCATGCCCATTATCGTCAGCATCTCGAATCTCGCGGTCTCAAACAAATGGTGATGTTGGGGTACTCCGATAGCAACAAAGACGCGGGCCTGGCCATGTCCAGGTGGGCCTTGCAAAAGGCCCAAGTCGAGTTGGCCGAGTTGGCGGACTCGAAAGGTCTTGAGCTCGTTCTCTTTCATGGCCGCGGTGGCACCGTGAGTCGAGGTGGCGGTAAGCCTCGACAAGCGATCTTGGCGCAACCGACTGGTACGATTGCCAATCAATTGCGATTTACTGAGCAGGGCGAGATCATTCACGCCAAATATGGCTTGCGTTCCATTGCACTGCGCACTTTCGAGTTGATTGGCGGCGCTGTGATTGAATCGAAAACCAAGACCAAAGAGAATGGTTTGTCTTCCGACCCCGATGTCGCAGCAGTGATGGAATTGATTGCTTCGGAGAGTCGCAGCGCATACCGAGGTTTGGTCCACGACGACCCGGCGTTTGTTCCTTTCTTTCGGGCAGCTACGCCGATTGATGTCATCGAGCGTCTGCGCATCGGGTCGCGCCCATCTTCGCGTCGTTCGGGCCAGGGAGTCGAGGATCTTCGGGCCATTCCCTGGGTCTTTGGTTGGACTCAGAGCCGACACATCTTGCCCGGTTGGTACGGCGTTGGGGCAGGACTGGCCTGCGCACTTGACAAATTTGGTGTTGAGCACCTACGGCGTTTGGCCAGCAACTACACGTTTTTTGGCAACATGCTCGCCGATGTCGAAATGGTCTTGGCGAAAGCCGATATGGGGATCGCCGCACGCTACGCTGAACTTGCTGGTGAAGCGGGGGAGCCGGTGCAGGCTACTATCTTGGTCGAGTTTGCGCGTACCCATGATCTGATCTGCGAAATTCGCCAACAACGGGAATTGCTGGAACGGGACCTAGTTTTGCAGCGCGCGATTCGGTTGAGAAACCCCTATGTCGACCCGATGAGTTTTATCCAAGTCGATTTACTCGCGCGGTGGCGTGAGGGCGGAAGGTCTGACACTGAATTGGAGAGAACACTGATCTCATCGGTCAAGGGCATTGCACGCGGTTTGCAGAACACAGGATGACTCTGTTGTACCTGATACCCACCGGCTCAACTGGAACTCATGGCAGAAAAATGGTCATTCGACTTGAGAGCACTCTTGGACTAGTTTCTGATTTTTGGCTCCTACCCAGAGGTCCTGAGCGCCAAGAGCAAGACAGGCTGAATTGAAGTACTTTCAGAGCTTGTCGGTTCTTGTCTCTTGATAGACGCCCTTTCTTTGGAAAACACCCGACGACCTCGACATCTTCTGGAAAAGAGCTTTGTCATGGTCTCCGTTTCTGCGTCCAGTCAGAAAGTATCCAGGAAGGATGGCCGGGGATGGTATCTCACTCACTCCTCCGTCCCTGCTGTACCGCAAAAGAACTGCAGATGATGGGATGATGTGAGAGCCGGCATACCCCAAAAACTCGTAATTCGCTCTTAGCGGGAGAGCATTGCGCAAGCGAGCTTTGGGTGGGCATGTGATCGGCGGTCAATACAACCAAGAAGGATTGATGAACTCGTCACATGTTCAGAGAAAGTCTAGAGTGACGGCACGGTGGTGTGATTGCTGTGGCGCATGAGAGTGAACACTGTCTATGCCGGGTGTTGAGTGAACAAAGGAGACGACATGAAGGACCCCACTTGCGCCAGCTGCACAGGTGGGGTTTCGTTGAATCAGAGTTGGTTTCCTATGACTCAAGTCACTTCACTTCGACGCGCTCTATTTTGAAGTGACTTTCTGCTCTGTCAGAAACACGACGCCGGGAAGGGGAGACTTGCCTGGGATCTTTCTTGCCATGGCATTCAGTTTCAAAGTTGCTGGCCGCAGCAAATCACAATGCTCCGGATGTTCGGCAACGTAGCGGATCAAGGTGTGGAGGTCGCTGACCTCGGATCGGCGCGTCGCCTTGGCCGAGATCATCTTGGGTACGGGAATCGGCTGGGCGGGAGGCAACTCCGGCGGATATTCGTTCGCCAGGGTCCTGGCTTCTTCGACTTTTCCCTCTTCCTCGAGAGTCTCGATCTTCTTTTCGCGTTCGGCGATGGTTTCCTGCCTAGAGAGCTCCTGCAGTTCGCGCTGATGGCGCCTTCGCGCGGACTCTGCGGTCAGGAAGAGCTCAATACTGGACTTGACCAGTTTCTCTGCCTCAACGAGGGGTTTCAGGCGATTACTCTCGGCTTCCTGAAACTCCTTCTTGGCCGATGATAGGCGCGTCTTCAAGGGCGCCAGCTCCTCTTTGGTCTGCTTAACTGCGCGAGTCAGTTCGCGGATCAGCTTGCCTGCATCGCCACAATCGTTCATATCTGCGACGGTGGTGCTCTTCGCCTTGCGGATCAGTTTGGCCGTATCCTCCGCGGCGTCATCGAGCTTAGTGACGCCGCTATCAACGGAGTTCCAAGTAGGCGTCGTTTCGTCTTCGGCGCGTTGGCTCAAATCGTCTGAACGATCAGAGGGCACCTCAGCGCTCTGCGCGGGCGTTTCGTCTACAGCAGAAATCTCGGGGGACCCAATCTCTTTCGAGGACATATCGCCCTCGGCTAGATTTGAGGCCATGTCTTCAACTTTGTCGGCGGCCGTCTCCTGCGGGGCGACGGTTTGGTTTGTAGGGGCGACAATCTGCGCCCTAACCTCTTCCGCATCGGCGGATGGCTCTAAGGCCGGCTCTTGGCTCATTCTTCGGTCCTGTAGTTCTGGGTCTGTCCGTCGCTGCCGCCCCGGAGGGGTTCTGGGGAAATGAGCGGTTTCGGATTGGACCGGGATCTTAAACCCCGGGACTGACAAAACACGGCCTTAGGTTCTCCTTGAACGCCCAATTTTCGCCGAAAAGCGAGACTTACGGTGCAGACTGTCACGACCGTGACAGTCGTCGGCAAAAAAGCGCAAAGTCGAACGAGCAATTTCGGGCTGTTAAAAATAACCTGACGCCGTATCCTGTTTTCGAACGTCCCGACGAAGTCAAGAACGAGAGTGACAATGACAAGAATCGAATTCGAAGGTGAATCCTCTTTCGACATCACTCTGGACGGTGGGTCACTTCTCGATATTGGCTTGAGTAACAAGATCCCCGTGGTTCATGCTTGCGGAGGAAATGCAAGATGTTCCACCTGCCGTGTCGTCGTGCTTGAAGGAGAAGAAAACCTTGCTCGACGACAAGGTGAAGAAGACGCTCTCGCAAGGCAGAAAATGCTGCCCTCCAACATCAGGCTTTCGTGTCAAGCCTGTCCGGCAGGAGACATCAAGGTGCGCAGGCTGGTTCATGACGAAGTGGATATCTCCATGGCAAAGGAGAACCCTCAGTACGAATCAACTCGAGAACGCGACGTCGCAATCTTGTTCACAGACATTCGTTCGTTCACGCCTCTGGTAGAACGCCATTTGCCGTATGACATTGTGCACATTCTGAACCGATATTTTCGGGTCGTTGGTGACGCCATTTTTCGGCACGGCGGCCACATCGACAAGTACATAGGCGATGCCGTCATGGCGTTGTTTGGAATCTCTGGGGGCAGCCCAGAGGAATCTTGCCGATCGGCGCTGCTTTCGGCAAAAGAATTGGTGGCTGGGATTAAAGAAGTGAGTCGTTATACGCAGCAACATTTTGGCGAAGAAATTGTGTGCGGTGTTGGGGTGCACTTTGGGACCGTAGTATTGGGAGAGTTCGGACATCCCGAGTTTACACAATTCACAGCCATCGGCGATGCTGTCAATGTCGCGAGCCGCATCGAGGGGCAGACGAAAGTCGCTGGGGTTCCGATTTTGACATCTTGCGCGGTTCGCATGAATGTCCCTGATCTGGTGGCAGAAGAGAGCCGATTGAAGACTGAGCTGAAAGGAAAGTCAGGTGCCTTCCAGTTATTTGAAGTCTCTTGCTAAATGGTTACAGCGGACGAAGTCAATCGAGTCAGAGTGATGGCCAAGCCCAGGTGGTGTCTACGATTAGCGATTGCCATGGTCACGGCTTTGATGACTAATCTCTAATCTTGAGACTTTCTCAGCGGCCAGATACCGAATACGGAACTTGTCTTTTCTACTTAGATTCTTTGCTGCGCCGAAAGAGCCAGATCCACCAGTGGGTG
>JAJRYU010000308.1 GCA_024275615.1 Planctomycetota bacterium | reverse complement strand
TCCAGGAGGATGTGCTTTTCAAGGGTACATGGCTGCGGTCAAGAATCTCCCTGCCGTTTGCACGCAGAGACACAACAAGGCCGTAATTGTTGGCGACTCTACCTTTCACCTTGATGGCAAAATGCAGCTGGAATCTGCCGCCGGTTTCGATGCCCTTGACGTCGGCCTCGATGCTAACAACGGCGGGGATTTCCCCAGGAGCTTCAACCTGCCCATGTGCCCGGCCAAGAAAGAAAAAGCTCAGAATCAGAATGGTCCTAATGTGCTTGCTCATTCTTTGGGTCGCTCTCATCAAAAGCATCTCTGATCATGGCAGGAATGCGGTCAAGGCGGTAGTTGCGTGTAATCGCTTGAACTCGAGAATCAGCGAACGGATGGTCTTCGGCGCAGGCGATAACAACAATTTTCGAATTCTCGAGAGTGAGAACTTCTTGCAGGATCGCCACGAGTTCTTCGTCGTTGGATTCGCAATCTGCGAAAACTGCGAAGGGTATCCGAAGCGAGCTTGCTGCCGGAAGAATACTCTTGGCATCGGAAAAGCACTGGACTTGATAGCCCTTGTCCTGCAAGTGGCTACAAATGATGTCACGCATCATTTCATTGCGGTGGAAGACGACGACATCTTCGTGTCCATTCAGCGAGTTTGGGGCGGGTTCGTCGGCGACGGCTCCATGGGAAACAGAACTTGCACGGACGTCCAAGTAGAAGGTGATGGAGTCCGGAGTCGAGTCGACGCGTCCCTTAAGGTTTGAATCAACCATCAGCGAATTCAGAAATGCTCGAGTAAGTTCCAATTCGCTGCTCAGGGCGTCTGCTGAGATCTCTTGCTCCGTTTCAATTCGCATTTCACAAGTGACTCCGCCGTCGCTGTTGTCGCCAGCAGACAGATGGACTTGCCGAAACGCTCCTCTTTGTTGGAACGCCAAGGCCGCGAGATCGACGATTCTCTGTTGACAATCAGCCAAGGAAATCTCTATGAGCGGGGTCGTCGGGTCAACATCAACGTCAATGGGAACGTGTTTTGGCAACGTATAGCTGAGCACCATGCTGGATCGTTCCATGAGGTCAATGGGGTGAACGAATCGTGGTGGAGAGGGCGCTTGCTGGGCGATGTCGACGATCTTGCTGAGGTCATCCTCACAATTTCGACAGGCGCTTTGAACATCAAGCAAGGAAGAATAGGCGTCGGTGCCACTATCCAAGGATGCCATCGCCAATTCAACATGGCCAATGAGTGGAAAAATGAGGTTGCGCACATCATGCATGATGCGATTCGTCACTTCGCTGATCGAACCGATCATCCGTCCGTGAGTTGAGCGTGCTCCAAGACCGAGATGGGATGAGATCTCTCTCAAGGCAATAATGGCAAGGTCTTCTTCGTTATCAGGGAATCTTGCGATCTCGAATCGGGCAGCGATGGTATCGCCCTTGAAGGTTGACAGACTGACAAACCCTGGATGTCTTGAATCCGACGAATCAAGGAGCTCGATGATCCTCTCGGATTCATCGTCGCCAATCAAATCGCCTAACTTTGTGTTTTCTATCTCGGGGTCAATTTGGGCCTTGGCGGCGTCGTTGGCTCTCATCACCAAACCATCACCTACTCGGCAAATGAGCAGGAGGCAGTCGCCTAAGTTGAAAATTACGTTTGCGCGGGTGTCAAGCATGGTCGCCATCATACGAGATCTACCTGAG
>JAJRYU010000307.1 GCA_024275615.1 Planctomycetota bacterium | reverse complement strand
GAAACCAATACCATGCCTGGCTGGGCGGGAAGTTGCTGGTATTACCTTCGCTACTGTGATAATAAAAACGCGGAACAACTTGTTGGCGACGATGCGCAAAACTACTGGATGGGTGATGGTGGTGTAGACCTGTACATCGGCGGGAACGAACATGCTGTTCTTCATCTTCTTTATGCTCGCTTCTGGCATAAAGCTCTTTTTGATCTTGGCATTGTTGGTTCTTCCGAGCCGTTCCGCAAACTTTTCCATCAAGGCATGATTACTTCGATGGCGTATCAGCGTGATGACAAGTCGCTGGTGCCTATTGATGAAGTTGAGAACACAGGCACCGAAGACAGCCCTAGGTACATCGAAACCGCCACCGGCAACGAGGTTCATCGCATTGTTGCTAAGATGTCCAAGTCGCTCAAGAATGTCATCAATCCTGATGAGGTTATTGCTGATTTTGGTGCCGACACTTTTCGTTTGTATGAAATGTATATGGGTCCTCTTGAAGCGTCTAAGCCTTGGTCCACCCGCGACATTGTTGGTCTTCAACGCCTTCTCCAAAAAATCTGGCGACTCACCACCAACGAAGACGCGACGATTTCTCTTTCAGACACCGCTGATGAGACAACCGAGAAGAACCTCCACCGCCTTATTGCCAAGGCTGGCGCGGACATTGAGAAACTGAGTTTCAATACTGCTATTGCTGCGATTTTTGAGTTTGTCAACGCCACTAAGTTTTTGACCCGCGATCAACTCGACCGTTTTGTCCGAGTTTTGTCGCCCTTTGTTCCGCACCTGGCTGAGGAAATTTGGGAGAAACTGGGCAATCCTCCTTGCGTTGCTCATGCTGAGTGGCCAACTTTTGATGAGTCCATGCTTATTGACGATGAGATTGTGATTCCTGTTCAGGTGATGGGCAAGCTTCGTTCCAAGATTGTCCTTCCTAAAGATGCTGACAATAAAACGATGGAAGCGGCGGCTTTGGCTGACGAAAAGATTATTGCTTTTTTGGATGGGAAGCAGGTCCGTAAAGTCATTGTGGTTCCTGGCCGTTTGGTCAACATCGTCGCCAACTAACCATTTTACCGCCTCCCCCGGGCCTCCGGGGGAGATGTCTGCGCAGCAGGCGGAGGGGGTCTTTCTTTTCTTCAATCTTCCTCTTCCCCAATTTTCCTTTTCTCTGCGCCTCTGCGTGACCTTTGCGCCCTCTGCGTTCCTCTTCCAAACCTATCATCATCCATGAGCCAATCCCCCCACGACACCTACACCTCGCCTCTTGCTTCTCGAAACGCCTCGCCTGAGATGTGTAGGATTTGGTCGCCTCGCCACAAGTTTACGACTTGGCGCAAGATCTGGCTTGCTGTTGCTCAGGCCCAGCAATCCTGCGGCCTCGACATTACCGATGAGCAAATCAACGAAATGAAAGCCGCCCTCGATGTCACCGACGAGGACATGGACAACGCCGCAAAGTACGAACGCGACCTCCGCCACGATGTCATGGCCCATGTCCACGCTTACGGCGACCGCTGCCCATCGGCAAAGGGCATTATTCACCTCGGCTGCACCAGCCAAGACACCCTCTGCAATGCGGATCTTCGAGTGATTGAGCAAGCACATAATCTCATTTTGAGAAAGGTCTCACGGGCTGTGGTGACATTGGGAGAACAAGCAAAGAACCATCTAGCTTTGCCGACCTTGGGGTTCACTCATTATCAGCCAGCTCAACCGCTAACGGTTGGCCGTCGAATCGCTCAGTGGGCGCACGATCTCAATGAGAGTGCGATGATGAGTTTCTATGTGCATGACCGGGCAAAGGCTAGAGGATTGCGAGGCGCAACCGGTTCTCAAGCTTCATTTCTCGCTCTGTTTGATGGGGACCACGACAGAGTTGATGAGTTAGAGGCAAAGTTTCTCGAGATGATGCAAGATTATTCTTGCCAAGAAAATGAGATGACAGATGTGTTCTACTTTGCATCTACACTCAGCGGCCAGACCTACCCTCGATCGTACGATGCCAAAACACTGAGTGGGCTTGCAACAACCGCCGCCGTCCTTCACAAAATCGCCACCGATATCCGGCTTCTCTCTAACCGCAAAGAAATCGACGAACCTTTTGGAAAAAATCAAATCGGCTCCTCGGCCATGCCTTACAAACGCAACCCGATGAAGTGCGAACGCATCTGTGGCCTCACCCGTTTTGTTATGAACCTTGTTGGCAACGCCTACGACACCGCCGCCACCCAATGGCTTGAGCGCACCCTTGATGATTCGAGTAATCGCCGCCTTTCGCTGCCTGAGGCGTTCCTTGCTCTTGATGGTGCCCTCGATCTCATGCACACCGTCGCGTCGGGTTTAGTCGTCAACGAAGCGATGGTTCGCAAGAATCTCATGCTCGAACTTCCGTTTATGGCCACCGAAAATATTTTGATGGAAGCCGTCAAGGCTGGGGGTGATCGCCAGGATCTTCATGAAAAAATCAGGGTTCACTCCCAGGCGGCAGGTCATCGCGTCAAGCAAGAGGGTTTAGATAATGATCTCATCGCGCAATTAAAAGCGGATCCAAGTTTTGATTCAATCCACCACATGCTTACCGAAGATCAGATTTTGAATCCGATGAACTTTATTGGCCGAAGCGTTGAACAAACCGAGCGGTTTTTGAAGGAGGTTGTTGAGCCTCTCAAAGAACGCTATGCCGAGGAACTTGATTCTCTAGGGGCTGCTGATCGAGGGGTCTAGGTTGTATCTTCTTTTCTACGCCAGCGGTTTTGGATCGTCGTCGTCGTTTTTCTTGTTGTGGCCGTTTCCGTTTTCTCCAACAGTTCCATCTGCAAGGGCGAATACCCAGGGTGTCCAAAGGGTCACAAAGGTGATGGCAAAGAGGAAGAAGGCCACCATGAACTCTCCGACTCCGCAGGCTGCGCCGATTGCTGCGACAACCCAGATGGAGGCTGCTGTCGTGAGTCCAATGATGGATTTTTTGGAGTGCAGGATTGCTCCTGCACCCAGGAATCCAACGCCTGAGATGATGTAGGCAAGGACCCGTGTTGGATCGGCTCGGATAATGGCCTCATTGCCGCCTGCGTCGATCATTCGTTCTCCGAGCAGGGTGAACATGGCGGCCCCTGTTCCGATTAGGATCATGGTGCGAATGTCCGCTGGTTTTTCAGATCGTCCTCGTTCCCATCCCAGTAGGGCGCCGAAGATTGCCGCCAAGGCGAGCCGCATGAGCACGCTTACTTTTTCGTCGTAGGGCACATTCCAGTCGATTTGGCCGACTAGCAGGGTCAGGTTTGCATTAGAATTATTCAAAGAAAGCAAAAAGTCCATCAGGCATTATAGGGAGATGCCTTGAACTTCGCAACTGATCGGGGCTGTTGAGGCCAGAATCGACCATCTAAGTCGTTATTCTGGTCTAGGGGGGGAGGG
>JAJRYU010000306.1 GCA_024275615.1 Planctomycetota bacterium | reverse complement strand
GATCTCAGGGTGCGCCCGGAGAGAAAATCCATGGCGATCCAAGGAAGAGCACACGTGGTATCTGCGGCAACAAAGTTGACGACCTGGGGGCAGGTGGAAAGACGTTCCAAGATCCTCGCTTCACGGCGAAAGCGCAATAGCCGCCGGGGCCATTCTTCGTTGCTGCCACTCCGTTGCTCAGGGTCAAGGACCTTGATCACCACTGGGGCATTGGTTTCCCGGTCAAGAGCTCGATAAAGCCGAGATAGACCGCCGCCGCTGAGTCGCTCCTTGACTTCAAATCGACCGCTGATCACCTCTTGAGTGTCGGCATTAGCTTGCTGGTTTGCCATCCCAATATCATAGAAGAACAAGGAGGTCTCTTGCGGTTGTTGCAAAAGAAAGCAGGATTGGTCCAGTAACTGCTTGTTGGGGCCCTTAGCGCCTGTCTTGCCCCGTTTTAGGGGAAAAGCGTTACTGTCTGGTAACTATCAACGCGAGTCACCCATGTCCTGCAAATCTATCACTCTCCTTGCTCTCCTCACTCTTTGTCTCCCGGTCGCTGCCCAGAAACAAAGGGATCCTGAATTTGTCGTCAATGAAGCAGCGTTTTCGTTGCCGCTTGATTGGCTTGACCCCCATGCGGTCTTCTATTTGCCGTGGGACCCCATTTATCGCTGCCTCTATGAGACACCTCTGCGCTGTGATCCCAATTCGGACGTCCTTCGCCTGGAGACTCACTTGTTGGCCTCATTGCCGACGCTGAAGGATGACGGCACCTTGCTGCGCATGAAGTTTCGCAATGATGTGGTTTTCAATGACGATCCCTGCTTTCCCGAGGGCAAGGGGCGAAAAATGACGGCTCACGATTTTGCCTACATCATCAAGCGCCATATCGATCCTCGAACTAAGTCTCCCTACTACGGGTCTTACTTGGGAGGTTATCTGCTCGGTGCGCGACGGGCTCGGCGCAAAGCTGAGAAGGACGGGATTTTTGACTACGACGCCGAGATTCCTGGCCTCAAAGTAATCGATGACTACAAAGTCGAGCTAAAATTCCTCAGACCTTATTCTCGTTTTCCGGCTCTCATGAGCATGACTTGGTTGTCGATGATTCCTCGGGAGGCGATTCACAAATATGGCAGTGGTGTCTCTACCCACCCTGTGGGTACGGGTCCATATCTCTACGACGGTGATTCCTCGACGGCGAAGAAAATGCTCTTCAAGAGGAACCCGAAGTATTGGGATGCCAAGAGCGGAAAAGACCTGGGCCCCTTGCCATGGAATGCCGGGGTGCGTTTCAATCTAGTCAAAAATCTCGACATCCAAGAGAAGCGTTTCTCCGATGGCGATCTCAGCGTCATCGATCTCTATCCCATTCAGCTCGGCCATCTTCTCGACAGACAGGGCCTATTGAAACGGAATGTCATGCCTCGTGGTACAAGGTTGATCTCTGCAAAAGATGATCAGTTGCAGTACATTGCCTTCAACATGACCAACAAGATTCTGGGGAAGAAGAAAGTGAGGCAAGCTCTGGCTCTCGCTCTCGCACGCAAACGAATTGTTCATGAGTACTATTCCGGCAACGGTGATCTTGCCGATCATCTTTGTCCGCCCGCCATCCCCATGGGGGCTCCTGGTAAGTTGCCATGGCAGTTTGCCGAGCGCGATCTGAAACGAGCCAGGCAGCTCTTAGCCGAGGCCGGATATCCGAATGGCAAAGGGCTTCCGGAATTCGTGCTTGAGACTTCCAACAACAGTGATTGGGAGAAGACGCTGACTGAGAGTATCAAAGAAAGTTGGGCCACAGTCGGCGTTCGCATTCAAGTCCGGCTGCAAACCTATCCCCAGTTCTTGGAGCGTGTCCGTAAAGGACTGCCGGAGATCTCTATCAACTACTGGCTTTCCGATTACCCGGACCCAGACAACTACTTCATGATGTTGACACGTACGTCAGCGCCGCGTAAAGGCGTGGCAGTAGATTCGCCGAACGTCGGTTTCTATGACAATGCCGAATACGAGAAGCTCTACAAGAAATCGACGAAACTGGCTCAAGGCAAAGAGCGCGGCAAGATATTCGCGAAGATGGTGAGGATCATCCAAGAAGAGTGCCCATGGATCTTTGTTGGGCATAAACGCCAAACCGCCCTTGTTGCTCGCGGAGTCCACGGTATTTTCGCGCGCAGCCGTTTTTCTACCTCTTACTCCCGAGTCTGGCGTGAAATCCCCAAGAAAGAGAGACGCTAGACAAGATGGTTGGGCCCGCTCAGCCGGATTCGTCCAGCATATTGATGTGTTTGATCCTCCGAAGGGCTAACCGCCAGACGGCCTCGAGGTATTCTGAAATTCTGTGAAACGCTCTTGAATGTGGCTCCGACTCGGTAGAAAGGAGCCCATTCATCATGAGCAATTCTCTCGATCCCCTTTTGATTCACGAGCAACGGCTTCGTCATGCAGCTCTTTCTCAGGTTGGCAATCATGCTGATGCCGATGACCTGCTTCAGGACGTTTGGCTAGCCGTACTCGAAGCCCCTAAGCGCAAGGTGGATTCCGATCGCTCTTGGCTTTTGGGTGTGCTGCGTCACGTCTCCATCGACAATTTTCGCCGAGAAGGAGCGCGCCGAAGACGAGAGCAGCGTGTCGCTCGCGAAGAAGCGTTGGCATCAACAGCGGAGGAAGTGGAGCGTCGCGCGCTTAGACGCCAACTTCTTGATGCCATGTTGGAACTTGAATTGCCCTACAGGCGAGCTCTCTTGTTGCGTTTTCTAGCCGAGATGAAACCCAGAGAGATCGCTGCCTATTTGGGCATTAACGCGGTCACCATTCGTAGCCATCTCCACCGCGGGCTTGAGCAACTCCGCGACAAGCTGGGAGTTCGAGATCGAGATACAAAGAAGAAAGCGCTGGCTCTTCTTTGTCCATGGGTATTCGATCGGCGACCCGGAGCGCTTCTCGTGGTCAAGGCCATGGCGGCCACATTGATTTTGGGTGTTGCTGGGTGGTTGGCGTTTGGATCGTCAGGGGAAGGGGAAGACGTTGACACTCTTTTCGCGTCAGGCAATCGCCAAAAGGCGCGCCTAGAGCAGGAAACTCGTCGAACCCAAAGACCTCGGATTGAAAGAGCAGAAAGCCCGTTGGTCGGCACAAGTGATGGGGCTCGCGGTGCTCGCCTTTCCGGTCAGATTGAAGTGCTCGACAAGTCGGGCCGGCTAACATGGCCTCTTAGCTTGAAGGCGGAACCCCTCTTGGTCGGTGCCGCCGCCAATTTTCTTGGGATTGCTGCATTCGATCATTTCTTGCGCCCTGCCGCGAAAGGCGTTCTCGAGCACCAAGTTGATGGACCGTCCTTTTCGATTTCCGTAGACCAACCTGGTCAGTATCACTTGTCTGTGGCCGTGGCCGGTATTCCAGGGCGAGTGGTCTTGAACGTGGCGACCGCTGAGATGCTGAAGCGAAGAATTAGAGTTCTGGAAGATCTCGATTTGCAATTGCGACGATTGGACGTTGAATTTCAAGGACTTGTTGGCGATGAACTCGCGACGCCGCTGACTGCTGCTGAAGTCCGTCATTTCCAAAGACCCG
>JAJRYU010000305.1 GCA_024275615.1 Planctomycetota bacterium | reverse complement strand
CTTGGGGTTCACCGGATAGACTGGTCCTTGAAAACCACCGGCAACGAGGTTCCTCACAACTTCGTGGCCAATGCTGTGGCGACGACGTGAAGCGCCGACGACGGCGATCGACCGGGGTCGAAAAAGACCATCAAGCTCCGTACTGATTTGGCTCATTCCCAGGCTCCTTATGTTTCTGACCAATTCTTACGACATGGAGCCCGGTCCAGAAGAGCTAGCTTCGAATTATCACCCGAGAGTGAGAATAGAATTTCACTGCCGAAGACGAGAATTCACCCCATTCTGATTAGTCGTTCGACCAGATTCATGTCATGATGCCGGGGCCTCATGGACACGTGTTTTTCTCCACTAGATTTTGAGGGATTCAGGATCGAAGCTACGCCCAGTCAACCCGATCTTTCTCGCTTGAGAATCGACCGATCATCCCGGCAAACAGCCTCACCCTGGGGCATGGCTCCGAAGCTGATCCTCATCGTCTTTCTTGGTGCCGCAGCATGGCTCTGGTGGCAGAACCGCGACCAATCTCAGTCGCAACCAACCACCCCCAAGGAAACCTCAACTCTTGTCGCCGTCGAATACGATGATTCAGCTGCCACGGATGGCGTGTCAGGAAACGGCTATGTCATTGCCAGACGTCGTGCAGCCCTTTCCACAGTTCTGTCAGGAAGGTTGGTCGAGATTCATGTAGAGGAAGGGAGCCGCGTCAAAAAAGGTGAGATTGTTGCCCGCATCCAATTCGATGACTATGCCAATGCTCTCGCTGAATCTCGGACCTTGCTCTTGGCTGCCAAGTCGAAAAAGAATGAAATAGCGGCGCGCCACGGAGCTGCAGCCACGCGAGTATCCCAAGCTGAAGCCAACTTCAAAGTCAATGGAGCTCGCGTCGCCACAATCCGCACCGATCTCGCCGAAGCAATTCGAAATCGAGAGCGGAACCGTAAATCCTACTTGGAAAAGGACATTTCTGAAGCTCTTTGGGACGAATTGATTACTCGTGTCGAGAGACTGGAAAAGCAATTGACGGTGGCTCTTGCAGAATTGGCCCAAGTGAAAACAAGTATCAAGACAGCTCAGGCTGATCTCGAAGCGATCGCCGCCGAATACACAACCCAGGACGCCGCAATCGAGAGAGTTGAAACTCAAATCACAGCTGCCGCCATCCTTCTCGAAAAGACGTATATCCGAGCCCCCTTCGATGGCATCATCGTCAACAAGGGCGCCGAAGAAGGGGAAGTTGTGGCGGCGACAGGTGCCGGCGGCAATTCCCGTGGCAGCGTTGCCACCTTGGTCGACTTCGACACGCTGGAAGTACAAGTCGAATTGCCAGAGGTTCGGCTGGGAAAACTCCGGGATGGCCAATTCGCAGAAATCTACCTTGATGTGGCCAGCAGGGTTGCCTGGCCAGGACATATCCGTCAAATCTGGCCGACAGCGGACCGCGGTAAAGGAACCGTCGAAATTCGCATAGTCTTTGACAAGAGGCCTGAACAACTCCGCCCGGAAATGGGTGCACGTGTGGTCTTTTTGGATGGCAGCAAGGGCAGCAAACGTGCCGAGAAAACACTCGTCATCCCTAAACGTGCCGAGAAAACACTCGTCATCCCTAAGACGAGCGTTGTCGCCAAATTACAAGAGAGATTTGTTTGGGTCGTTGAGAACAACCGATTGGCCAAAAGACCGGTGATGCTCGGAGCCGACCGAGGCAAGAACGTCGTCATCGAAAAGGGCCTGAAGATTGGCGAAAAAGTAGTTGACCGGCCAGCGTCAAGATTAAGAGAAGGTGAGAACTTCCCCCATGAGCAGTAGCAAGAGTGGCAGCAGGATCACAGCCCAAGGATTGGAGAAGACCTACTACCGAGGTGGCGAGAGTCTCGTCGTACTCGATGGTGTTCATCTCGAAGTCGAAGCTGGTGAGTTTCTCGCGTTGACCGGCCCAAGCGGTTCGGGAAAATCAACCATGCTCAACTTCATCGGCGGACTGGACCGACCAGACGCAGGCAAGGTCATCGTCGGCGACACAGAAGTCAGCGCGCTCTCCAAGGCAGGCCTTGCGGCTTGGCGATCACGCAACGTCGGTTTCGTATTCCAGGCCTTTAACCTCTTGCCAGTCCTCACGGCCTTGGAAAATGTCGAGTTGCCCTTGATCTTGCAACCACTCAAGAAATCCGAACGACGCCAGCAAGCAGAATTCGCCTTGGAAATCGTGGGCCTGAAAGACCGAATGGATCACCGGCCCAAGGAACTTTCCGGTGGGCAAGAACAAAGAGTGGCGATTGCCCGCGCCATTGTCACCGATCCCGATGTTATTCTGGCAGATGAACCGACCGGAGACTTGGACCGCACCAGTGCCGATCAAGTATTGGATATCATGAAACGTCTGTCGACGGAGCACAAGAAGACCATTATCATGGTCACACACGACCCAGCGGCCGCCGCGTATGCCGATCGCATCTTGTGCCTCGACAAAGGGCTGTTCGTTGAGGGCGCCCATTCATGAGCCTCACGAAACTTGTCTTCCGCAATCTCTTGCGCCACCCCATTCGTTCTCTCCTCACGGCTGCGGGCGCCATGGTGGCGATATTCCTCATGATCTTCCTAAGGTCCATCGTCACTTCTCTTGACGATGCTGTGAAAGAAGGCGCTAGCGATCGGGTCATCACCTCTAGCGCAGTCAGCCTGTTTCAAGCTCTTCCCGCCAGTTACGGCAACAAACTCCGGGCCATTGAAGGCGTTGAGATTGTCAACCGTTTTCAGTGGTTTGGGGGTTACTACAAGGAGAAGTCGAATTTCTTCGCTCAATTCGCAGTTGATGTCGACACCTTCAAAGAGCTCTATCGTGAATGTCAGCTCAGTCCAGAAGCGTGGCAGTCATGGGGAGAAAGGCGCAATGGCTGCATTTTGGGTTCAGCCTTGGCCAAAAAGTTTGGCTGGAATGTAGGCGACCAGATCCAGTTGATTGGCGGAATCTTCCCACGGACCAATAAGCGGTCCTGGGATTTCGAAGTTTGCGGTATTTATCAAACCGACTCGTCGACCTTTGATCCTCAATCGATGTACTTCCACTACGAGTATCTCGAAGAGACGTTCAAGAAAGATTACGACACCGAAAAGTTCGACACCGGTTTGTTCGTCATGAAGATTGCTGATCCGAATGACATGGGTCGCATTTGTACTGAGATCGACAACACCTACGAAGGCGGGCCTCAGCGCACATTGACCCAACCCGAGTCGGCATTCCAAGCGGCTTTCGTTTCTATGCTTGGCGACATTCCCACTTTCTTGGGGTGGATCGGAGCTGCTGTCGTTTTCGCTCTCAGTCTCTCACTCATCAACACCATGCTCATCGCGTCCAGCGAGCGCATAGGAGATATCGGTATTCTTAAGTCACTTGGATTTTCTGATGGCACATGCGCCAGCCTTCTTGTCGCCGAATCGCTCTTTTTGTCCTTCGGTGGCGGGCTACTTGGGTGCCTACTCTCCTGGTTCAGTATTATGCCGCTACGGAGAATTTTTGGCACGAACATCCCCCGTTACGACGTGCGCGAAGAAACCATCGTCACAGCACTCCTTGTGGCTCTCGCCATCGGCCTCATAAGCGGAATTGTCCCCGCTCTGCGCGCGAAGCGACTTGATGTTGCACAGGCCGTGCGGGCGGAGGTTTGAAATGACCCTCATCCCCCT
>JAJRYU010000304.1 GCA_024275615.1 Planctomycetota bacterium | reverse complement strand
CTCTATCCCAATGTCGACTTCTATAGTGGCATTGTTTACCGCGCGTTGGGGATTCCCACAAACATGTTTACAGTCATGTTTGCGCTTGGTCGTTTGCCTGGTTGGATGGCCCATTGGTGCGAGCTTAATCAAGATCCCGCCACACGGATTAGTCGCCCAAGACAAATCTACACCGGTTCCGGTCACCGGGAGTTCGTGCCGATGAGTGATCGTTAAGCGCGTTCGAGAATCAATGATGAAAAGACAGGCTCTTCGCGGGGTCTGTCTTTCTTCGCATTATGAGTTCCAGTTTGTCAATCATGAGGACTTGACATGAGTGAAAAGGCGAAGAACAAAAAGGGCGTCGTCAAAGCTCTGATTGCAGGAATTGGCGCCAATCTCCTGGTCGCTGTCACCAAGGCCGTGGCTTTTACTTTCACTGGTAGTTCAGCCATGCTCGCTGAGTCGATCCATTCGGTCGCCGATACGAGCAATCAAGCGCTTTTGGCCTTGGGCATGAAGCGCGCCCAAAGACCAGCTAATGATGAGCATCAATTCGGCTATGCGATGGAACGTTACTTCTGGGCGTTTATTGTCAGCATATTGATCTTCTTGTTGGGTGGCGCTTTTGCCCTCTATGAAGGCATTCACAAACTGACGGATCCCACGCCAATTGTGAACATCGGCTGGAACTATGGAGCACTCTTGATTGCCATTGTCATTGAGTCATTTGCTCTTCGAATTGCCTTCCGTGAATTCAAAGAAATTCGCGAAAAGAATCCCGGTCCGATTCTCCGCGTCCTTCGTGAGACCAAAGATCCGACAATCCCTACCATCCTCTTTGAAGATGCTGCCGCTGTTTGTGGTTTAGTCGTAGCGCTGTTTGGCGTCGGGGTCACTCATGCCACCGGCAATCCGACCTACGACGCGGTGTCAACGATCGCGATCGGGATCATCTTGGTGGCTGTTGCCTGGTTTCTTGCCCGTGAGAGTCATAGCCTTCTCGTGGGCGAATCTGCTTCTCTCAAGGATCAGGGCCGGATCAAAGAAGTTGTCGAAGGTGATGAAGCCGTCGAAGAACTTGTTGAATTGTTGACTCTTCAGCGCGGCCCCGAGAGCATCCTCATCGCCATCAAGGTCGATTTCGTCGATGACTTGCGGACCAAGGGTTTGGAGGATGCTATTCAGAGGGTTGAAGATGGTATTCGCCAAGTCATGCCCGAAGCGACGCACATCTTCATTGAAGCCAGCAGTTTCCATCCAAAGAAGAAGTGAAATATAGTTCGCCTCCCCGCCGACTTGATCTGCCACGACCTCGATTCCATCCCGAAGTCTAGGCAACTCTCATGAAGCGTAAATCCGTTCGCTGTGAACAAAAATGTTGGCCGACCTTCATTCTCGACGAAGAAAAAGGGTACACAGATAGGATTCGCGCTCCGAGGTGGTATCATCCGCCGATGCTGTTTTCGTAATTCCAAGAGCCAACGATGAACCAAGAGAGCAAAAGCCCAGATCGTCTCGATACGCCCATGGTGCACGTCATGACTGTGCATTGGCGCTCCGATATGTGGATCGATATTCAGCTGAGCTATTTGGAAAAACACATCTCTGGTCCCATGCGGATCTATGCATCTTTGGATGAACTTCCTCGGCCGCAGAGGGACAAGTACTTCTTTCAGACAGAACTGGACGGGTCTCATCCAGACAAGCTGGATCACCTGGCGCAGATGATCCTTGACGACCCAGAAACTAAGGAATCAGATTGGCTCTTATTCGTGGACGGTGACGCATTTCCGATCCAAGACGTTCGTGCCTACGGTCATGAGAAGCTATCCGAGTTTCCTTTGGTCGCTGTTCAACGCCTTGAAAACAACAATGATGTTCAGCCCCACCCGTGTTTTTGTTTGACTACCGTTGGCTTCTGGCGAGAAATAAAAGGCACCTGGCAACCGGGTTACTTGTGGGAGAACGCCCAGGGCAATCGTCTGACAGATGTAGGCGGCGATCTTCTCGGCATACTCACTGAGAGACGTACCAAGTGGCTACCCATGTTGCGGTCGAATGGACAGGAACGCCATCCTGTCTTTTTCGGGTTGTATGAGAATCTTGTCTATCATCATGGGGCCGGGTTTCGAAGAGCATGTTCGCGGAAGTCAGTCGAAGACAAGTTGGCGGAAATGCAAGGTACTTTCTTGTATCGTCTTCTGGGATTCTTGCATCGCAACGCACCCAAGGCCCAATCGCTCCGACGGCTAAGGAGGCTCGTCGAACCCCAGTTCTGGGCGAAGCAACAGGCAATCTGGCAAAGTCAGAAAATTAGTAGACAAGTCTTCAACATGGTCAAGGAAAACGACCAGTTCTTCTTGCAGCTGTAGTGGCACCCAGTAAGACATGGAAAAACACAAAAGGACCGAGGAAAGTTCAATGCGTCTGATTCTCGTGCTTGGCATGCACCGCAGTGGTACTTCTTGTTTGACAGGGTTGCTTGAAAACGCTGGAGTTGTCTTGGGAGACGTGGCAAGAAAGAGTGCCCACAACCTAAAAGGAAACAACGAAAATCGAGCCGCAATGGCAGTAAACGACGCTGTGCTCGCTGCCAATGGCGGGACATGGGCCCGTCCGCCTCGTGGCGTGGTAACTTGGAGTGAGACGCAGCTTGCCGAAGCAAGAGCGCTCCTTCGAGAGGTTCTGACGAATGGCAAATCTTCAGCATTGAAGGACCCCCGCTGTGTTTTTACTCACAGAGGTTGGCGACAAGCTGCGGAGGACTTGGGGGCAGAAGTGGCGGCAATCGCTACCTTTCGTCGACCGGAAAAAGTCGTTGGCTCGTTGCGCAAGCGAGATCCAAAACTAGATGAAGATCGATGCTATGGGATCTGGAGACAATACAATGAGAAGGTTGTTGAGATCCATGAGGAAGTGCCCTTCCCCGTTGTCGATTTTGATCTTTCAGCAGACAACTACCTCTCTTGCGTCAGGCGAGCTTTTGAAGCCCTGGGGCTAGCCGAGCCTAGCGGCGATTTGTTTTTTACCGAGGATCTCCGGCGGCAAGAAAAACAAGCCTCCAGTCACCCGGAGTTAGAATCTCTCTATCAAGCGCTTAAGAGGATGACCTCATAATCATGAGGTCTTTGGCAGTGAGACAGCCAACCATGTGAAGATAGTCCGTCTTGTTGAACTAAACTGTCGTGATGATCTTGACATGGTAATGTGCAAATTCGCGAACTTGGAGGATTGCGTTGCCATCGTCATCTCAGAAAACTGTTGCGAGAAAATATCTGGCGCTAGGGGAAGTGGCGCTCGCATTCTCGCTCATGCATGTTGCTTTCCGACTCGTCAAACGGTTTACCTCTTGGGGGAAATGGGAGAGCACATCAGGCCACAATTTCTCACCGGGTGTGTCAATGATCGCCGTCGCCGTACTGATGATGAGTGTTTGCTATTGGCGGCGTCCAAAAAATGAAACGAAACCCGATACGCTGGCGCGTCATTTTGCCAGATTTGGGGCGAACTTGCGGTCGCTGACGATGGCTTTCTATCCCGCTTGTATTTGCTTGGTCGTTTTACTTCTCGCCGGGGCAGTTCTCTTGGCCCTGGGGATCCCAATCTCGCTTGTCCAGGGCCCTTGGCCGACCACCTTCGCGGTTGCGCTTATGATGTCTTTCGTGGCGATCGTCACGCTCTGGGTTCTCAGCCGAAAGCGTAGCCAAGAATGGGAATCTCGAATCTCTGGTTCGATGCTTTTTCTCCTTGTCGCGGCGCTAGCGGCGTCACCAATCATCTGGGCCCAATGGCAGAGGCGCTCCATGGCCGGTGAATTGCTCACTGTCTTGTGGCTGTTGGTGGGGACAGGGTTAGGTGAAGAGCTGTTCTTTCGAGGATACGTTCAATCTCGACTCAATCTTGCTTTCGGACGCCGGTGGACCTTGTTCGGCGTCTCATACGGCCCCGGTCTGCTTTGGGCGGCCGCCTTGTTCGGCATGATCCACGTCCTGAATTCGTATGACTATTTCAAGGACCTTGGAAGCCTCAGTTGGCGGCACGGCTTGACGACCATGTTTGCCTTGCACTACGGGTTCCTCAGAGAGCGGACGGGTACGGTCGTTGCCCCTCTCATCGTGCACTTTCTGGTCAACCTTGGTCCCCGTCTTCCTATGCTCATCAACGGCGGTTTCAGTTCGGGATAGACTAGTCGCGTGCGAATTCTAAGCGCAGGCCTCCTCCACTTCGGAAACACTCTTGGGTATCTCCGGGCCGAGGACGCGATGGCCTTCGTTGGTACACAAGACATCATCTTCGATGCGAATGCCCCCCAAGTCCGAAAAAGCACGAACGACATCGTAGTTGATGAATTCCTTGTGCCGACCTTCCGCTTCCCAGCGGTCGATGAGTGCCGGAATAAAGTAGATTCCAGGTTCGACTGTCATCACATGGCCTGGTTCGAGGTTTTTTGCAAAACGCAAGAACCCCAAGCCGAATTGGTCACTGCGGGAAAGCCCCTTGCCGTAGCCAACCTCATCCCCAAGGTCTTCCATGTCGTGGACATCAAGGCCAAGCGCATGTCCAAGACCGTGAGGGAAAAACAGAGCATGAGCACCGGCGGCGACAGCGTCGCCAGCACTGAAACGTGCCGACTCTGTCATCAATCCCAATTCAGAAAGTCCGACAGTAATGACCTTACACGCGTGGATGTGGACATCTCGGTAGGAAACCCCTGGTTTGATCATGTCAATGGCTTCCAGCTGCGACTGGAGGCACACTTCATAGATCGCTTGTTGTCGTGAATCGAATTTTCCGGAAACGGGAAAGGTGCGGGTGATGTCCGACGCATAAAAAAGTGGGGACTCAGCACCGGAGTCATTCAGGAGCAAATCACCATCTTCAAGAATATTGCCGTAAGTGTTGTTGTGGAGAACCTCACCTCGAACTGAAACGATGGGGTTGTAGGACTGGGCACGATCGCATTCGAGAGCAACCCTCTGAATAGCCGCGGCCACTGCGGATTCCTTGATCCCAGGACGAGCGATCTGCATGGCTTGCAAATGCATCGTCCAAGTGACGCTGAGTGCATCTTCGATTTCCGCGATTTCTTCAGGCCCCTTGATCAGCCTCTGTTCGACCACCGCCTTGATGAGATCCGGACAAGCTCCCCCTCTCAAATCTTCGGTGGTATCGCCAGTGATGCGAGACATCCAGGTCAAGATGCGTTCATGGTAGGGAGGTAAGAAACGTAGGGATGAGCCGCCGGCCCGCCGCGAGCACAAATACGGCCCCAACTCGGCGATGTCATGGACTTCATCAAGGGCCGCTCCTTCAGCAAACTCCTCCAAGGTCGCATGGGGGCCGTGCCAAATCACATCATCCATGTCCGCCGGAGGCCCGAAGAGGACGTCCTCACCCGAATTCTCGCCCATCACCAGAGCTAATCCCGGCAGGTTTATTCCGGTCAGGTAGAGAAACTGACTGTTTTGCCGAAACGGATAGACGTTTTGTGGATAATTCCGGGGAATGAGGGGGTTGCCGGGGAAGAACAAAACGCCGCTGCCGATCTTTTGCCTAAGTTCGTCCCGTCGATGACGATAAATCTGTGGATCCATGGGTTTCCTTTCGGTGTCTCGGTCTATCCTTGCCTCTTCGTCGTCATCTGTCCAGATCGCCTTTTTTCTTGAGGGTCTTCTCGCTCTGGGAATGTCCGCCAGGAGTGCTAATTTAGCGCTGCCGGACGAGAATGACCCGGTCCTCGTGGGATCGATCTCTGTCTCGGAGTGCCGATTTGCAAACGGAGACAGTTGATGCCATCAAGCGCCAGGCGCGCAGCGATCCAAGCTATTGCCGCCCAAGGTCCACTAGCCCCCACAGACACGGATCGGGGTCCTCTCACAGAAATCTACGGCAGCATGGTTTTCAATGAGCGGAGTCAGCGTCAACGCCTCCCGAAAGCAGCCTACAAGAAGCTACGTCATACCATGCAGACGGGCCAGAGCTTGGATCCAGCCATTGCTGATGCGGTTGCTGCCGCCATGCGTGATTGGGCCGTCGAGAATGGAGCGACACATTTCACGCACTGGTTTCAGCCCATGACTGGACAAACTGCTGAAAAACACGATTCCTTTCTCAGCCTGACCAGTGACGATCACATTATCAATGAGTTCTCCGGGAGTGCCCTTATTCGTGGTGAGCCGGATGCTTCATCGTTTCCGAGCGGCGGTCTGCGATCAACGTTTGAGGCCCGTGGTTACACCCAATGGGACCCAACTTCCCCAGCCTTCTTGCGAAAAGGGCCGGGGGGGGTAACCCTCTTCATTCCCACGGCCTTTTGTTCTTGGACAGGTGAAGCCCTTGACAAGAAAACCCCCTTGTTGCGCTCCGAAGAAGCCGTCAATCATGCCGCCGTCCGTCTTTTGAACAAGCTCGGCGGTGAAAAAGTCGAAAACGTTTATTCCACAATCGGCTTGGAGCAGGAATATTTTCTTGTTGATCGTCGTCTGGCCGACCTGCGTCCTGATCTCCTCAGTTGCGGTCGTACCTTGTTTGGTGCGAATCCCCCCAAGGGTCAAGAACTCGCAGACAACTATTTCGGCGCCATAAACGAGCGTGTCCTTGGGTACATGCAGGACGTTGAATACGAACTATGGAAGCTCGGGATACCGGCGAAGACTCGTCACAACGAAGTTGCCCCTGGCCAATTTGAATTGGCGCCCATCTTCAAAAAAGCCACCGTTTCTGTCGATCAGAACATGGTCATCATGGAGCTACTGCGCACGATCGCAGAGCGACATGGTCTCAAATGTCTGATGCACGAAAAGCCATTTAATGGCATCAATGGCAGTGGCAAACACAACAATTGGTCTTTGTCTGACAATCTTGGCCGAAATCTCTTGGAGCCGGGATCGACTCCTGAAGATAGTCTGCAATTCTTGTTGTTTCTGACCGCGACCATCCGCGCTGTCGACCGCCATGCGGATCTCATGCGGGTCAGTGTAGCCAGCGCGGCCAACGACCATCGCTTGGGCGCCAATGAAGCTCCTCCGGCGATTATTTCGATCTTCTTGGGTAGCCAATTGGAGGGCGTTGTCAATGCGCTCCTCGGCCGAGAAAGCTTGGGTGCTTCCCACGTCGGAGAAATCAGGCTCGGCGTCTCAGCCATGCCTCCTTTGCCTCGTGACATCACTGACCGCAACCGCACATCACCATTTGCTTTCACCGGCAATAAGTTTGAATTCCGTGCGGTAGGCTCATCACAGTCAACGGCGTATCCGACAACTGTCCTCAATGCCATCGTTGCTGACTCATTGAACTACCTATCCGATGAAATTGAGTCTCGAGGAGCAAACGGCAATCTCAAAGATGTAGTTCATGAAATTGTCGTGGAGACTCTCCGCAAGCATGAGCGCGTTCTCTTCAGCGGCGACAACTATTCTGAGCAATGGACAGCGGAAGCAGAAAAACGTGGCCTTCCCAACTTAAAGGACACGGCGACCGCCCTGCCCCATTTTGTTGCCGATCACAACATTGCCCTATTCGAGTCGACCAAAGTATTCACCCGCCGGGAAGCCGAATCACGTTTGAACGTGATGTGCGAAAACTATGCCCAACAGATTCGTATTGAAGGCGCCACAAGCACGCAAATGGTCTCTACTCTCATCCTGCCTGCGGCTGTGAGGCAGCAGACCTTGCTAGCGCACTCCATTGCCGAGACAAGGCAAGCTTTGCCAGATGTGGAGTTGCACGCTCAGGAAGCCATGCTTCGAGAAATCACATCATTCATCATGGAACTGTCTTCCAGTCTTAAGAAACTTGAAGACAAGCTGCGGAGTTTCGATGACGAAGATCGAGGCACCATTGATTTGGTCAATTTCTGCCGAGATACTGTTATTCCTGCGCGAGCGGAGTTGCGGGGGGTAGCCGACAAGATCGAAGATCTGGTTGATGACTCTTTGTGGCCGCTTCCGAAGTACCGGGAAATGCTCTTTCACCGCTAGACTGCATAATCCACGACCCCTCGGCCAAGGGCGGCGGCGTGGTGCTTGGATTCGTCGGCAGGCGCCGCGGGGCAAAAAACAAGAAGAGGTGTCTGTTGTCCAAGGCGGGACAACAGACCTCTTCTTATTGCAGCCAGATCAATTTCGTTAGATGCTCTTGGGGCCAGTCTCCAAGAGATGAGCCTTGAGCGCCCGCCATTCTTTTTTGCGAATGTGAGTGCGCTGGTATCCATGCCTTGGACCGTGACGCATCTTGGGGTAGATCATCATGTCAAAGTCCTTGCCAGATTTTTGCAGAGCATTGGCGAATTGCACTGTGTTTTGGAAATGAACATTGTCATCCATGGTGCCGTGTATGAGCAATAGATAACCATGGAGATTGCCCGCGGCTTCAAGGCAAGATGTGTTCTTGTAGCCTTCCGGGTTGAGTTTCGGCGTACTCATGTAGCGTTCAGTGTAGATGGTGTCATAGAGTGCCCAATCGTAGACTCCTGACCCGGCGATTCCGACGGTAAATACGTCCGAGTGAGTCAAGGCGTAGCCAGCCATGAATCCACCAAAACTCCAACCGCTGATACCGACCCTCGTGTCATCGGCCCAGGAATTTTTACCAATGAAACGAACGGCATCTTCAAGATCGTTGAGCTCCGATTGGCCAAAACTCAAGTAGCACGCTTCGACATATTTTTGGCCGCGGCCAGAAGAGGAACGATTGTTGACTTGCAAGATCAAGGCACCTTCCTGAGCGACAAATTGATGCCAAGGAGAAACGCTCCAACGGTCTCTCACGCTTGGCGCGTCGGGCCCAGAATAAGTACAAACCATAATCGGATAGGACTTCTTCGGATCAAAATCGTGGGGCTTGATCAGTGTCGCGTCCATCACAAAACCGTCACGGGTCGGGATTCGCAGGTATTTTCTTGGAGAATACTGGAATTTGGATGACATCTTGCCGACATACACTTCGCGGATTTCTTTGCCGTTGCCGTCACGCAGCACGACTCTTTGTGGCAACGCAGTGTTGGAGTAGTTGTCGATGAGAAGAGAGGCATCGTGGTTGAGGCTAATGACATGGTGGCCTCGTCCAGGTGTGAGAAGAGTCAAACCCTTGCCGTCCAAACCTACTCGGTAGGCCTCTTGCCCACAGGAATTCTCCTTGTTGCCATAGAACCAAACCTGGTTCTTGGCCTCATCGATCTCGATGATGCTCTTGTTGACCCAAGAACCCTGTGTGACCGTGGCCAAGAGCTTGCCGTTCTTGTCGTACCGGTAAAGATGTTTGAAGCCGGTGCGTTCTGACCACCACAAGAATGATCCATCTTTGAGCCACTTGGGTTGGGCGATACGATTGACCCAGCCCTCTTTCGATTCTTCGCGGATGAGAGTCTTGACCTTGCCAGAGGAGGGATCGCCGACGAGAAGCTCAAGCCAATTCTGAATTCGATTCTGCACCTGGAAGACGACCTTGTCTCCTTTGGGACTCCAACCGACATAGACGATGAGGGGTTCTTCGCCTTCAAATCGGCTCAAATCCATCCAGGTCGTTGACTGAGATTTGAGATCAAAAACGCCTAAGGAAGCAACCGGATTCGGGTCGCCAACCTTGGGGTAATTCGTCGTTTCGGTTTTCAACGTGTTGGGCATGTGGTCGATGACGACAAAATCTTTGACTCTTGATTCGTCCGTCTTGAGATACGCTATGGCCTTCGAGGTCGGGCTCCACCACATGGCGTTAAAGTCCCCCCGACCATAGACCTCCTCTTGGTAGACCCAATCCAGTTCACCGAACAACAACTCTCGTGTGCCCGACTTCGAGACCCCTATTTCGCCGCTTCCTTTGACGCCCCGCACGTACATGTTGTGTGCCCGGACAAACGCAACCCATTTCTTGTCTGGACTGACCTTTGCCAGTTTTTCGCCGGCTTCGGTGTTGATTTTGGGGCGCACTCTCTCAGGCTTTTTTGAATCGCGTTGCTTCGGCGCCGTGGCAATCTCGCCGGTTATGGGATCTTGGATTGATCTGTTGAATCTGAGGAGTTTTCCCCCTGCGGTCCAGCGAACACGAGCTCTCTGGCTGCGGTAGGCGCGGAAATCCATGGAATCAGCAAGCGTCAGCTTGGGCTGCTCTTTTTGAGCTTCTAATGACTGGCCGAGAAAGAGCAACAGGGTTGCAATCAGGGTGCCTAAGGGGGTGACCCGTTTCCACATCTCAAGAATCTCCTATTTGTTGAGGCGAAGAGTGTACCAAAAGGCATACGTTTCAGTGGAGTTCAGGTTTCAGGGAGAAGTGGCAAGCTCGATGGTGTTTTTCGCTTGGGTCGCCCTATTTGTGAGATTGTGGCCGAAATGGGAAGTTTTTTTGCGCGGGCCCTTTCGACAAGCCTTGTTATCGTCGCCAGCCAAGAAAAGTCGTACAATTGGTGGCCAAAAAGGCTGCTTTCGCTGTTGAGGATCCAAAAAAATGGGGCGGGTTTCCAAGCGCCCGAGAGACCAGAATGTCACCTTCGATTCACATTCTACATCAAGACAAGCATCTGCTTTTTGCCGAGAAACCCCCTCGGATGCTGACCACGCCTGCCCCTAAGGGCCGAGCTGTGAACAAGGGGACTCCCCTTCTCTCTCACCTACTTGCAGCGGGCCACCATATCTTCGCGGTTCATCGCTTGGACTACGAGACCTCGGGCGTGGTCTTGTTCGCCAAAGATCAAGAAACGAGAGATAACCTCATGCGAGCTTTCAAGCTCAAAGAGGTCGGCAAGACCTATGAGGCTATCTGCCAAGGCCACTTGCGCGATTGTCGTGGCGTTCTCGATTTTCCAATCAAAGATCTTGGTGCTTCAGCATGTATTCAGGATGACGGAGATCCAGCTCGAACGAGATACGAAGTCATCGAAGAATACAAGAGTTGCAGTCTTGTTCGCCTGACTCCTGAGACCGGTAGGCACAACCAAATTCGACTCCATTTGGCGCATATCGGTCGACCACTCGTTGGTGAACGCAAGTTTGCTGTCGCTCGCACTGCGGTCCTCAGGCACCGACGTGTACTTCTCCATGCGACGAGTTTGAGGCTTCAACCGGCGCATTTGGATCACCGATTACGAATCAAGTCGAAGCTCCCCAACGATTTTGAAGAGTTCTTGACCGAAGTGCGAATGACCAAAAAGAAACAAGCACCCAGAAGAAAACAAGAAAAGAAATGACCAGAAAAGACATTCAATTTGATCTTCTCAAGACCGACCCCACCGGTGCTCGGCGCAGCCGTTTCACCACGGCCCATTCCACTGTCGAATGCCCGACGTTCATGCCTGTGGGAACTCAGGGCGCAGTAAAATCGATGACACCCGATCAAGTTCTTGCCACTCATGCTGAAGTGGTTTTGGCCAACACCTATCACTTGTCCTACGACGGCCGGCGAGAACTTGTCAAACGCGCCGGTGGACTTCATAAGTTCATGGCGTGGCCGAAGACCATTCTCACAGATTCTGGCGGCTTTCAGGTCTTTTCGATTCCCAACAAGAAGATCGATGATGAAGGTGTCTCCTTCATCGATGAAAAGACGGGAAAGCACTTATTCTTGGACCCTGAAACCTCAATGGCAATCCAGAAAGACCTGGGGGCGGACATTGTCATGGCGTTCGACGAATGCGTCGAATTCCCGGCCACAGAACGTTATGTCGCCAAATCCATGGAACGCACGGCAAGGTGGGCTGAGCGTTGTTTGAAAGTCCCTTTGGATGACCACCAATTTCTCTTCGGAATTGTCCAAGGAGGAACCTACTCTCATCTGCGAAAGATCAATGCCGAACAAATCTGCTCGATGGACTTCGACGGTTTTGCCATTGGTGGTGTTAGCGTCGGTGAAGGCATTGACCTCATGCGCGAAGTCACGGCAGTCACGGCACCCCTACTTCCCAAGAACCTCCCGCGTTACCTCATGGGAGTGGGTACACCTGAAGATATCCTTGAAGCGGTCGAATGCGGCATCGATATGTTCGATTGCGTCATCCCAACCCGCTATGGACGTGGTGGTACCCTATTCGCCAGAACAGGAAAAGTCCGTATCGGTGACAAGAAGTTTCGGAAGGACAAGTTTCCAATTGACACCAAATGTCATTGCTATACTTGCGAGAACTACTCTCGGAGTGTCTTGAGACACCTCTTCTATGCCGGCGAAGCGATTTTTCACACCTTGGCTTCGATCCACAATGTCCACTTCTATGAAGATCTGATGCGCGAGATTCGCGAGGCCATCGAAAGTAAACGATTTGGCGCCTACAAGCGCTACCGCCTCAATCTTCTGACCGAAAGTCCCAAGGACCGAAGAAAAGAGTCATGAGCTATTCCTTGATCGATAGTGGACATGGTCGCAAGTTGGAGAACCTCGGTGGAATCCTTGTGAACCGCCAAGCCCCCACGGCTATTTGGGCACCGACACTTTCACCACAACAGTGGCAGGAGGCGAAAGGTGTCCATCAGAGAAGCGACAAAGGTGGAGGACATTGGGATTGGATCACTCCTGTAAAACCCACCTGGCAAGTTGAATTGGGAGTGAACCGTTTCTGGGTGAAGCCCACCCCCTTTGGGCACCTTGGTCTATTCGCCGAGCAAGAAGAACAATGGTCTTGGATCAAAGACACGACGGAGCAGTTTGTTGCACGTGAGAATCGAGCGCCTGAGGTCCTTAACTTATTCGCCTACACAGGGGGCTCGACGCTCGCTGCAGCAAGAGCCGGAGCTCGGGTCACCCATGTAGACGCGGCCAAGGGCGTCGTCGACTGGGCCAAACAAAATGCCCAGCTCAACGACCTTGATGCCAACGCCGTGCGCTGGATTGTTGACGATTGCTCAGGTTTTGTCGCCAGGGAAGCGCGCCGCGGCAAGAAATATGACGGGATCATTCTTGACCCCCCCACTTTCGGACGCGGCAAGAAGAATGAAGTCTGGACCATCGAGGACAGCTTAGGCCCACTGTTGGAAAACCTTGGGAAAATCCTGACAAGTCTGCCATTTCTCTTTCTCTTGTCTTGTCACTCACCGGGTTACACCCCGATCGCCTTGAGACAACTGGCATCCGACTACTTCGAGTTCGATGACCTGGAGACTGAGGGTGGTGAGATGAGCGTACCGCATCATCAAAGCAAGAAACTCCTACCATCAGGCTTCTTCACTCGCAGTCGCCCCGTCAGGTAAAACTCCTAACCCCCTTTTCTTGAGCGGACTTTTGTTCCAACTTAATGGAAATCGGGGTAGGCTCTGCTTTCGAAGGAGATCTAATTTGAGCGATCACTGGAAAATCATCGTATGGCTTGTTGCTGGTCTCATTATTGGTGGTGCCCTGCAGTTGTTTGCCGATGGCAACCCTGCCAGCCCAATTGGGCTGAAAGATGCCAAGGACAGCCTTGTTGTGGCTTCGGTACCTCAGTCCAGCAAAATTGAGCTTGGCATTCCCGTCGTTGCCCTGATCAAGAACAAGGGACGAAACGACGAGGAACGTCTGGCATTTAGATCGATGAACGACTACGAGGGCGCCCTGAAGTCCTGTGACATCGGCGCGATCATCTGGTATGAGACAAAGACAGGTCAGGTTTTCCAAGCGTCACTAAAACTCGATCAGAAGTCGGATCGCGCTAGCTACCTGCGACCCTTCACATTCTTCGCCGACATCTTCTTGCGGTTGCTCAAGATGCTCATTGTGCCGATGATTCTGACCTCCATTATTTCTGGCGTAGTTGGACTTGGCAGTGGTAAAGATTTGCGGCGTCTTGGCACCAAGACGTTCATCTACTACGTAGCGACCAGCATGATTGCCATCGTGACTGGATTGGTTTTGGTCAATCTTATTCGGCCTGGTGAAGGAGCTTCGCTCGGCCTTGCGGCCAGTGACAAATTCGACAATCTGTCTGATTCTTCATTTGTGGACGTCTTGATCCGAATGGTTCCAGAAAACGTCTTCGCAGCCTTTGGCGCCAATGCCTCAATGCTACAAGTGATTTTCTTTTCACTTCTGTTTGGTTACTTCATTCTCAAGACAAAAGACCCACACCGTACGACTATGACGTCTTTTTTCGAGGCTGCTTTTGAAGTGATGATGAAACTGGCCGCCGGTGTTTTGCTCTTAATCCCCTACGGCGTGTTTTGTTTGTTGGTAAAGGTCGTTGGCCAAACGGGTTTCGCGGTCTTTAAACCCCTTGGTCTCTATATGTTGACGGTCCTTGCGGCTTTGGCTATTCACTGTTGCTTCACTTTGCCGATCGTTCTTAGAGTCTTTGCCAAGATCAACCCTCTGCGTTGGATCAAGGCGGTTGCGCCTGCTCTTATCACGGCCTTTTCCACTTCATCCTCCTCCATGACTTTGCCTGTGACGATGGAAACGGTGGAAAAGCGAGGGGGCGTGTCGAACAAGGTTGTCTCCTTCGTCCAACCCTTAGGCGCCACGATCAATATGGATGGAACGGCGCTCTACGAGTGCATAGGAGTTATCTTTCTAGCGCAGTACTATGCCGGCATTCAAGACTTTGATCTAACCTTGACCAATCAGTTGCAAGTGGTCGTCATGGCTCTTTTGGCATCGATCGGTGCTGCTGGCATTCCCTCTGCGGGGTTGATCATGATGGTCACGATTCTCGGGGCACTTAAGCTCCCTGTAGAAGGCGCGGCGCTTCTCTTAGCGGTAGACCGTCCTCTTGACATGCTGCGTACGGTAACGAATGTGTTTAGTGACACCTGTGGCTCGGCGGTTGTCGCGACCTCTGAGGGTGAGACAATCTTAGCAGTCCAGGACAAAGGGGCGAGCAAGTTATGACCATTGCCGACACCGCCGAATGGCAAGCTCTAGTGAAAGAGCAAAAAGTCATGGCAAATTGTCAACTTCGGGATTTGTTCGCGCAGGACCCGAACCGTTTCAACAAGTTCTCATTTGAAACATCCGGGCTCTTTCTGGACTACTCAAAGAACTGCATTCGTTCTGAGACCTTGGATCTCCTACTCCAGCTTGCACGTAGCGCCAACTTGGAGGGGAAACGTGATGACATGTTTGCCGGGAAAGCAATCAACCTGACCGAAAACAGAGCGGCCCTTCACACCGCCCTTCGCAATCGGAGTGAAAAGCCGATTCTTGTCAAAGGCGAAGATGTCATGCCAGGCATCAAAGCGATGCTCGGCCGATTGAACGTTTTTTCGAAGCGAGTGCGGGACGGCGCTCATCGCGGGTACACAGACAAAAAAATCACAGACGTCGTGAACATTGGCATCGGTGGATCGGACTTAGGCGGCGTGATGGCTTATGAAGCTCTCAGACCCTATGCCCAAGGGCCGAACTGTCATTTTGTGTCCAATGTTGACGGCACTCACTTAACCGAGACGCTGCGCTCACTGGATCATCGCACTACGCTGTTCATTATTGCGTCGAAGACGTTTTCGACTCAAGAAACCATGACCAACGCCCACTCGGCAAGACAGTGGTTCATGAACCAAGGGGCGCCGAAGAGTGCCATTGCCAACCACTTCGTCGCCGTTTCGACGAACACGGGGGCGGCCAGAGACTTTGGTATCCACAGTGACAATGTCTTCGGGTTCTGGGACTGGGTTGGGGGCCGCTATTCCATATGGAGCGCTATTGGGCTACCCCTCATCCTTGCCATCGGAATGGACCAATTTGACGAGTTCCTCGATGGTGCCTACGCCATGGATTGTCATTTTCAACAGGCGTCTCTTGACGAAAACATGCCCGTCATACTGGGGCTCATCGGACTGTGGAATGCGGATTTTTTCGGCGCCGAGAGTCATGCTGTCTTGCCCTATGATCAATATCTCCATCGTTTCGCCGCATACTTGCAGCAGCTCGACATGGAAAGCAACGGGAAACGCGTCACCAAATCCGGAGAGGCAGTTGACTATGCCACTGGCCCCTTGGTTTGGGGAGAGCCCGGGACAAATGGCCAGCACGCTTTCTACCAGCTCATCCACCAGGGAACGCGACTTATTCCGGCTGATTTCTTGGCACCTGCTGTGAGTCAGAACCCTTTGGGTGACCACCATGCCATTCTTCTGTCAAATTTCTTTGCACAAACGGAAGCGTTGATGAACGGTAAGGCCGCGCCTGAAGTCGAAGAGGAATTACAAGAATCTGGCGCATCAGCGCAAGAGATTGCTCAACTCCTTCCTCACAAGGTCTTTCCGGGAAACCGCCCAACGAACAGCCTGCTCTACAAGAAACTAGACCCCAGAACTTTGGGGTCCTTGATCGCTCTTTACGAACACAAGGTTTTTGTACAAGGCGCGATTTGGGATGTCAATTCCTTCGACCAATGGGGAGTGGAGTTAGGTAAACAACTGGCAAAAGCTATCCTGCCGGAACTGAGGACCGATGATCCAATTACCAGTCATGACTCGTCTACAAACGGTCTCATAAACAAATACAAAACCTGGCGAAGAGACTAGATCCCGTGCAGAGCCATGTTGCTCAGGGCCCGCACATGAATTGCCTTTCATCTTGGCCCCAGATTTGGGTCAAATTCGGTTTGGGCGATTGAGCGGAAACCGCAGCGTACCCACTGTCTTCGAGGATTCAGGCGATTGAGCACGGATCGAAGATGGCCTGAAGATGGGAGCCCCAATGGAAAATTATTCTTGCGCGGGTCCTCAACTCGTCGTCAGCGGGTAGCTTTGCATTGGTGTGTAAATCGGACCTTCGTCGGTCATGTCACTCATCATGAGATGGACTTTTGTGATATTGAAGCGGCTGAACTCATTGCGGTTACTAGCCTCGATTTTTTCTTTGAGTTCTTCCAATGAACGATCGCCCCGAACTCTCCCGATGGTGATTTGGGGTCGATAGCCCTTTTG
>JAJRYU010000303.1 GCA_024275615.1 Planctomycetota bacterium | reverse complement strand
TGGATCTTGGCCCATCCCCACACCCATAGTGTGGTCCAAAGTGGATACGTCAAGAGGAGAAGATGCCGAACATGATGAAACAAAAACCACGTCGCTTCTTCCTCACAGTTTTCGCCATTCCAGCTATACTCGCGACCTTCTCGCTATGGCACTTCTTTGATTGGAACGCCCTTGGCGCATGGCTTTTGAGCGCCAACGTTGTCGCCCTTTTGTTGTGGTTTTTTGACAAAACCCAGGCCAAACGCTCTGGTTGGCGCGTCCCTGAAGCTGCGCTCCATATCATGTCCCTCTTGGGCGCAACTCCTGCTGCCTTTATCGGCATGAAGTTCCTGCGCCACAAATCGATGAAACTCCATTTTGCCATTATCTACAGTGTTCTCTTTTTGCTGCAATTGGCTCTCTTGATGACCTGGTCAGGCAGCGCACCATGAAGATTCTCTGCAGTCATCGACCACCCTGCCCGGGTTGTCCGGAGTTCAATCGGCCGGCAAGAGAGTTGCCGCAACACGAGATATTGGAGGCTCTCAGCAGGCGCCAAGGTGCGCAAATGACGGCGATTTTGACCGGAAACCCAGCTGAATACCGGATTCGTGCCAAACTCGCTGTCCGAGGACGCTTCCAAAACCCGAAAATAGGCATCTTTCAAAAAGGCAGTCACCGCATTGTTGACATGCCGCACTGCCCTATCCACCACCCGGCGATAAACCAAACGGTCGTCCACGTAAAGAGCGCCATGCGCAGCCACCAGATTGCACCCTATGTCGAAAAACCAAGATTAGGCCTTCTCAGATACCTACAAGTCGTTGTTGAACGCGCGACAAAGAAGGTGCAATTGGTTCTCGTCGTCACTGATCTTGCGGATCCCCACTTGACCGCTTTTTGCGCCGCACTCGTTCGATCGATGGGAGACCTATTGCACTCCTTATGGTTGAACCAAAATACTTCGCCGGGCAATTCAATCCTGGGGCGGGAGTTTCGCTTGGTCTGTGGGGAACCCTACTTGGAGGAGAATTTCGCCGATCGAGTACTTCACTATCATCCAGCTGCCTTTGGCCAAGCCAATCTCGATCTGGCGGAAGAAATGGTTCGTTGGCTGGAGAGATTCGTTCCGCAACACAAACGCATCCTTGAATTCCATTGTGGGGTGGGTGCAATCGGTCTCGGTTTGCTGGCGAATTCTGCAAGCTTTGCTGCCAACTAAATCTCACCCGCTGGTCTCCTCGGACTAAAGAAGAGTTTGGGGCTATTGGGGTCGCTTGGAGAAAAAGTTGAGCTGCTTGTGGGGCCCGCAATGGACTTCATCTCACAGATCGAAGACGCCGAGGTGGTCATATGTGATCCGCCGCGCAAGGGTATGGAAGCCGCTCTCATCAAAGCCCTGGCCCATTCATCCGTTGAAACACTTATCCTTGTCTACTGCGGCTTCGATGCCTTCCTCAGAGACTGCGAGGCCCTTTTGCTCCCAGGGCGGCTTAGACTCACCCACTTGGCCCCGGTTGCTCTTTTTCCGCACACCAAACACTTGGAAGTTGTGGCCATCATGCGGAATTCGCAGGTTTAGTGATGTCCCGCGACCGTGTCGATTGCGGATTCCACCTTTTCACTTCTAATTATTGAGACTCGGATAGCTCGAGGGACCAACAATGACGCGGTTGCTCGCCAAGAAATTGAATGGTGCATCGGGGTCGAATACGGCTCGAAACTGAAAGACTTGAACGTAGTACGTGAGGTTCTCCAAACCCATGGGAGCGTAGTAATCGTCTTCGAAATACTCACAGGCGTTGGCACTGATGGGTGCTTGGAACTCTGTCACGAAAATTGATGCTGCCGTCCCATCGCCAACGAGAATGTTCATGTTGATAGGGGCACCCAAAAAGGTGCCGTTGGGATTATCGATCAAAGAAAACAAGTAGCAGCCGATGAAACCGCCAGCCTTGGTATACCCACTTGTGTACTTCCAAAGACCGTTATCGACTTCGATATCAACGAGCTGAAGATGGTTGAGAATAGGCATACCGCCACTGATGTTTGCGATTGGGACACTGAGAAAATCATCGTTGGTGGCACCGGAAATGAAATCCTCGCCAATCATGGCGTCGTCGAATGACCCAAGAAAAACGTGGACACCGATGCTTGTTTGGCCGGGAGTTCCAAACTCATCCATCAACGAACAAAAGTCCGTGAGAGAAAACTCCATGTCGGGGCAGGTCGCCACGGGGGCACCCAAGACTCCGCCGTTGTGTTCAGGAAGATCAACGCCAAAAGCTGCGAAGCTCTGGGAAAGAGGGACCCCCGCGACAATGCGTGCAACTTTGAATTGACTGATATTGGCACCCAAAGGAATCCCAGCAATGACATCGCCATCCCCATCGTTGTCGAAATCAAAACAGACAGCGAAAAACTCACCGCCGCCGAATTGAGGTTGATCGACACCTCCCGCGAGATAAAGGTAGTAGTCCGTTTGGCTAGGATTGCCATTGCCGTCGGCGTCGCCGCAAATGCCAGCGGTGTCGATACCCACAAGCAGTTCGTCCGCGTTCTTGTCATAGTGAAGGGCAAGGCCCATCATGTCCCAACCCGAAGTGTTGTTGGCGAGCCCACCGATCATGGCGACATCCACCCCCTGATCGTCGGCGATGAAAGTCGCACCTTGAAAGTCCTGGTCAACGAACCCAGTGAAAACAACACCTTGCCCGTAGGCCACGACACTGATGTAAGAAGCGACCAAGAGAAAAAAAGCCAAACGGTAAAAGCGGACGCGCATAAAAAGAACTCCACAGGTTAATGAGATGTCCGAGACCATTCCCCCTCCCAAGGGAATGAACTCGGATCAGCTCCTTGCCACCAAAAAGCGACAAGTTGCCATGCCTCCTGGTTGCCTGATGTGGACCCACCTGCGGCCGTTTTAGGGCGTCGGTGTCTTTTTGCGAAAGCTTTTATACTTTTGCTATATATTGCCTCAAGTTAAAGACTGTTCCGTGTCGTCGTCGTTTCCGCTCGAATCAATGTGGCAATCGACGCAAAAGCAGAGTCTTGCTTGACTTGCCATGCCCAACAAAAAAGGGACCCTAGCCCTTTCAGACTTGTGGGTCCCCATGTGCATGAATATTCGATTCTCGACTAAGCGATGGTCACCTCGCCACAGGCGTAAACGTCTTGAATGGCATTCAAGAGTTTCACTCCATCTGCTAGGGGTTTCTGAAATGCCTTCCGTCCGGATATGAGTCCCATGCCCCCAGCTCGTTTGTTGATCACAGCGGTCGCGACGGCGTCCTGAAGATCGTTGTTCCCGGCCGCGCCTCCAGAGTTGATAAGGCCAATGCGCCCCATGTAGTTGTTAACGACCTGCCAGCGGCAAAGATCGATGGGATGATCGGTTGTCAGTTTGTCGTAGACCAACTTGTGGGTCTTGCCAGTCTTGATGGCGTTGAAGCCGCCATTTTTGGTGGGCAATTTCTGTTTGATGATGTCGGCCTTGATCGTGACACCGAGGTGGTTGGCTTGCCCAGTCAAGTCGGCAGCATCGTGATAGTCCACGCCATCGACCTTGAAGAGAGGATTGCGCAGATAGCACCAAAGAATGGTGATCATCCCTAGTTCGTGGGCTCTTTCGAAAGCCGCTGATACTTCTTGAATCTGACGACATGAATCGTCCGAACCAAAGTAGATTGTCGCGCCAACGCCGACACAGCCCATTTCAAACGCTTGGTCAATACTGGCAAAACTAATCTGCTCGAAAGTATTGGGCGTGGTCATCAGTTCGTTGTGATTGAACTTCAAAATGAATGGGATTTTGTGCGCGTATTTCCGCGCCACCGAGCCCAGGACACCCAACGTGGAAGCAACACCGTTGCAGCCCCCTTCGATGGCTAGTTTGACGATATTTTCTGGATCGAAATAGTCGACGTTGGGAGCAAACGAAGCGGCCGCTGTGTGCTCGATCCCCTGATCAACCGGAAGAATAGAAACGTAACCAGTGCCGGATAAGCGGCCGTGATTGAGAAGCCTTTGCATGCTGCCCAAAACCGGCGTCTGCCGATCGGATTCCACCATGCAACGATCGACGGTGTCTGCGCCCGGTAAGTGAAGTCTGTCCTTGGAAACAGTGCTGCAAGTGTGACCGAGGAGATGCTCAGCTTGGTCAGCCAGAATGTCTTGTATGCTGCTGTACATAATTGTTCCTGCTACTAAGTCTCGGGTGCCTATGAAGCGCCCAGTGGGAATTTAATCGATAGCGAATCGGCGTCGTTACCAGCTTGGGGCACCCTATAATCTGGGCAAGCGGCCAAGAGGTCTAGCATGCAAGGTTTAACTTATGGACCAACGATGTGGCAAGAACCTTGCGAAACTCCTTGGTAGATCTGCGTTGGATATCTATCCAGGAGTGGTTTCCTCTAGCAACCCAAGTAGCCCTGAATTCGCTGCCACGACTCTTTTCAGACAGTTTTCGAAGATTTCAGGTGCTGCGCCATAGGGATCGCAAATCTCAATGTCCACATCGTTTCCGGAATCGAAAGTGGCGTGCAGCAAGGTCTTGGTGAGCGCTTCGGGAAAGTCCTTATGCAGTTTCAAGAGGTGAGTGACATCCATGGCCAAGATGAGATCGGCTCGATCAACCATGGCTTGATCAATGCGAGTCGACCGACATTCCGTCAAGTCAAGTCCTACACCTTTTGCTGTCATCAGCATGTTCTTGTCCGCTGGTCTGCCAACATGATCGTGAAAGCCAGTGCTCTCGATCGTGAGTGTCGCCCCTTTTGGCAGCCGTTGCTCCAGGTCAACGGCGGCCAAGGCACTCCGGTTGATGTTTCCGTAGCATAAAAAAAGTACACTTTTGACTCCTCTTAGTCGCTCGCGCAGCGCCGACTCATCACCACGTAAGTCGCGCATTTCTTGAAGCATCTTTTGCTTCTGTTTTCGCTCTCTTATGCGAGCGAGGAGTAGAGTCAAGCTGTTCTTAAAATCAAACCAACCGGGTGCTCTGTCACGCCAATTCTGCACATCGAAACGATGACGAGGATGAAACATGCCGAGCCATGTGGTGACTCCCTGATACCGCGGTGGCCAGTGAATCAGCGGATTGGGGTCCGTTTTTCGAAGCACTTCGATAGCCCAAAAGAGATCGCGGGAAAACCTTCGACTGCGAATGCCCACCTGATACGTCGTATCCCTTGGTCGCTTCTTGTCGACGTCCAAATCAAAAAGCCAAGCCGGAAAATTGGCCCCGGCATGAACACAAAGGGCCAAGGACCCCCAGAAACGACCATTGATTTCCATCAACCAACGTTTATCGGCTTGAACGTCGAACTTGAATTCCACCATGGCAACGCCGTGATAGCTCATGGATTTCATCAAGGCCCTTGCGGACGCCAACATGGAGTCATCCAAAGCCATGCTTTCCCGGTAGCTTGAACCACCTCCCGTGAGCGGCCACTCATGAAGTCGTCGGTGTTGAAATGCTGCGACAACCTCACCGTGGTCAACGAGAACTTCAATTCCCACACCCACACCACCAGCGTACTCTTGCAGAATCACCGGCCCGTATTTCAGATTCTCACTAAGCAACGTCGTCAGTTCTTGAGGATTTTGAGCATAGCGTACACTCAAGGCACGGCGCTCGCCGGTGCCGTTATCGACAACGGATTGATTGGGTTTCACCACCACAGGATAGGCAAAACCGTGCTTGGCCCCCTGTTCCATGGAATCAACTACAAGGCGCTCTGGAACGTCAATGCCCAGAGACTCAGCGAGATCAAAGGTCTCAGACTTGTTGCTGCAGATTTCGTGGGCCCGTTGGGGTGCCATGGCGATCCGGCAATGAGCAGAGAGTTCACCTCGAGCTGCAACGATGGGCTGCAAGGTGTCATCGGTCACAGAATGACGTAGGCATATTCTGTCTTGACCAATTCATCGCGGAGCCATGCGATGAAACCCTGAGGATCTTCTTTGGGAGCTGGATACCTGAGCGAACGAGTGACTTGCCGAGACTTGGAGGCGAGACAAGTCTGAAGGCAATCCGCCACACAAACATCAAGACCGTGGCGCGCAAGTGAACGGACAATGGCATAGGAGGACGCCTGGTCGCCATCGAGAACGAGTACTCTACGTCGCTCCTCTTTCATTCTTGCCTCAGGATTTGACAAATCCAATTGCTAAACGGGTTCCTTGCAAAGCACAAATGTTGTCGAAACGATTTCTGAATTCGTCAACAGCACGCGACACATCCTCCATTTCGGCGTAATCATGCCACATGACCAAACCTCCAGGACGCAAGACACTCAAGGCGTTTTCCGTATCGCTCTTCACGTATTCATAGGCATGACAGCCATCGATGAATGCCATGTCGAAAGGCCCCCCCAAGGTCGACCAGTCAAGTTTGCCTGAATCCCCGAAAACCTGAGTAATGCGCTCTTTTTCCGGGCGCTCCAAATACTGCTCGCCAACGATCTGGCGATTCGTCACGTTGCGGAGTGAGGCATCAATCTTGAGTTCCAAATCTGGCTCTTGGTCCTCCAAGGGCAAATCGAGGGTTACCACCTCTCCTCCCTCGCCCACATTGGCCGCCATGTTAAGGGTGGTGTTGCCGTCGAATGTCCCAACTTCAACGATTTTCCTGGCGCCAATGTGGGACAGCCCCATGAGGATGCAATTCAACTCATAGAGAGTCGTGGATGTCGTCGGATCTCGACGACCGGAGTTCAGGACTGAATAATCGGCATGAGCCGCCTTCGGGAACACTTCCTGGGGGTGCAATCGGGGTAAATCACCGTAGAACCAGTAACTCTGGGCATGCACCATGGAATCCCTTGGTGACAGGCGCTTTTTTATGTCCCTGTAGGAAAAGGGCAAAGCCAGCCACCATTTCAGGCTGTAGCGCTTCAACCCACCGTACTTCATCGCCATCGTTTGTCCTCAAATGGAAACATGAGTGTTCCTTGTCGCCCATTTTCTATCGGATGAGGCCCGGCTTCAACGTGACTCTCCACGCTTTTCTTGACTCTTTTCCCTGGGCAGACCATCAGAGTGGACGAAATCCCCCCCATCGGCTAAATTCCGACGCAAGATAGGCCGCGACCCCAAGTTGGGAAAAGCGGTCTTTTTCTCGGCAAATGCCGGGAGCGGATCAAGGAAACGGAACCAAACTGAATGTCTGACTCTTCCAGCCAAGCCACCCCTGTTCAAGGTGAGCTGTTCGGCCACCCCAGTGGCCTTTTTACCCTCTTCTTTGCCGAAATGTGGGAGCGCTTCTCATACTACGGCATGAGAGCCCTCCTGACTCTCTACATGATCAAGGGATTCCTTGGCTATGGAGACAAACAAGCCATTGCCGTCTACGGCGCCTACACTGCCCTGGTTTACGCCACACCCTTCATTGGTGGCATGATCGCCGACCGCCTCTTGGGCGCCCGCAAGTCGGTGATTCTTGGCGGCATCTTGATGGCCGCAGGCCACTTGGTCATGACGATCGAAGAAGATGTGTTCTTCTTTGGCGCTCTGGCCCTCTTGATCGTCGGCAACGGTTTTTTCAAGCCCAACATTTCCACAATTGTCGGCGAACTCTACCCGGCTGGATCCGAAAAGCGGGACCGTGGATTCACGATTTTCTATATGGGGATCAACTTGGGTGCTGCGATCGCGCCCTTGCTTTGTGGTTACGTTGGCGAAACCTTCGGGTGGCACTACGGATTCGGTTTGGCAACGATTGGCATGCTCACGGGATTAGCGGTCTTTTGGGCGCCTCGCGGCTTGGCGCAAGGTTTGATCCTGGGCACATCCGCGCTGACTGCTGGTGCCATGATATTCACACAATTGGGAGCTCATCCTGCTCTCATGACGCTCTACGTCATCGTCTCTGTTGCTCTCATCATTTCGGCGGGTGTTGCGTTTATGGCCTTGCAGCGTGGTGGTATCCCGGACGCAGCAGGACGCCCTAAGAATCCAGAAGCTGCTAAGCGAAAAGTCTTTGGCTTGATTCGCGCCGACATGGCTGTCTACTTGGGTGTGGTCATCTCCATTCCTATCTTCTCCTTGCTGGTCCAGAAGAATGAAGTCGCTGGCTTGATGCTCTCTATTTTCGGCGGAGCCGCATTTCTCTATCTCATCAAATACGCCTTCGGTGCCGAGAAGATCGCCCGAGAACGGCTCTTCGTCGTCCTCATCATGATGTTCTTTTCCCTCCTCTTTTGGGCATTCTTTGAACAGGCAGGTACGTCTGTGAACCTCTTCACCGATCGCAATGTCGATCGCGTCCTTGAAGATCGTACGATCCAAGAAGACGAAGTTGGCAAAACCATCACAATGAGGACTGTTCTGACCCAAGGTGGAGAGAACGATGATCTGCCGATTCTGTCTCAAGAACAACTGGGGCTATCGAATTCTCACCCGGAGATGAATGGCACGGCGTCTGAGTCGTTCTTCGCCGTCAAGAAGAAAACGATGGCGGAAAAACTCAAGCGCATTGCCAAGGACGACAGTGATAGCCTGAAGAAACACGCCGAAGAAACGGAAAAAAACAAAAAGACGGGCGATGCGCTCAAGACGACCGAGTACTTCAGTATGACAGCCTTGACTGCTCTTAGAGAGCACGCGCGCAGCAAGAATGCCGAAGATAAGCACAAGAAAATTGACTGGACGATCACTAAGGACAATGTTGGCATGGGCGTGGGTGGTTCGGAAATACCGGCCAGTGTCTTTCAGGCCATCAACCCGATCTATATCATTCTCTTCGGTTTGGTCTTTACTTGGCTCTGGGCTTTCTTGGGGGCGAGAGGCATCGAACCAAGCACACCGCTCAAGTTCGCATTGGGCTTGTTGCAACTCGGGTTAGGTTTTACTGCCTTTTGGTGGGGAGCTCATACTGCGGACGCCCGGGGCATGAGTGCCATGTCGTGGATTTTCTTGGGTTATCTGCTGCAGACAACAGGCGAACTATGCCTGTCTCCTGTGGGGCTTTCCATGGTGACCAAACTCTCTCCCAAAGCCATCGTTAGTACGGTCATGGGTGCCTGGTTCTTGGCGACAGCATTTTCGAACTTCTTGGCAGGCATGATTGCCAGCTTGACGGGAATCGAGCACGGTGGCGGTGAATCTGGCGGCGTCTTGCCAGCCCCCGTGGACACCGTCAACACCTACGGCGACGTCTTTGGCAAGATCGCCATAGCAGCCATCGTGTCGTCGATCATCTGTTTTGCCCTCGTGCCAGTTCTGAAACGCTGGATGCATGAAGACGAACCGCAGAACTAAGATCGAATCAGTCACCTAATCCAACCAACGGCGCCGCCCCCTCGCGGCGCCGTTTTCCATAACCAAGAGACTCCGCGCCCATGACCGTCAACCCGATGTTTCTCTCTGGCTCCCTCATTGAGCACCCCATGGCGGTGGTGGCTGTCTTGCTGGCTATCCTTGCTGTGCTCTTTGCCGCCCTGGATCATCCTGTGGGCAAACGAATGTTTAGAATCGTGCCCTTTCTGGTTTTCGCTTATTTCGTGCCGACGCTTTTTTCAAACACCGGCGTCATCCCCATCACCTCGCCAGTCTACACCTTTATCAAGGTCTGGTTCCTGCCAACGAGTCTCTTGCTTCTCACCTTGAGTGTGGACATCCCGGCCATCATTCGCCTGGGGCGCAACGCTGGCCTGCTTTTTCTGACGGCAACCATCACCATCGTCATCGGTGGACCAATCGCCTACTTACTACTCCATGGGCTTATTCCCGAAGATATGGGTGAAGAAGCATGGAAAGGCCTTGCTGCTCTTTCAGGGTCTTGGATCGGCGGCGCAGCGAATATGATCGCCATCGGTGAAAGCGTCGGCGTCGATGGCAGTACCTTTCAAATGATGGTCGTTGTCGATGTTGCCGTCGCCAACGTTTGGATGGCTGTGCTGTTGTGGTTTGCCGGTCGAGAAAAAATGATGGACGAAAAGATAGGCGCCGACCGCGAGACTCTCGACGCCTGCCGCGCCAGTGTCGAAGGCTATCAGGCGTCCGTGGCTCGTCCCACGAGTTTGGCGGATTTGATGAAGATCGTGGCTCTGGGAATAGTCGGCACAGTCTTCGCTCAATGGG
>JAJRYU010000302.1 GCA_024275615.1 Planctomycetota bacterium | reverse complement strand
GAGATTGCTGGCATATGGCAAGCCTTACTGATCGCGGCAATCTTCTTTGTCGCTTTGGTCATTTTCGTGGCCTACCGCATGTCTGGCAACATTGTCAATCCAATTGTCGACACCCAAGTAGCCCTCGAGGCCTTCGCCAAGGGCAATCTCCAAGTTCGCGTTGACATTGATCGCGACGACGAATTTGGCGAGATGGGCCAAGCCCTTAACGCCTTCTTCGAGAAGATGGACAGGAACATTCAGAGCATCGCCAAAGATGCAGTCACCTTGGGCAATTCATCCAAAAAGTTGGCTTCAGGGTCAGCTCGCCTCGGAGACAACGCTGATGAGACTTCCACCCAAGCACGGCTGGTGGCATCGGCCTCAGAAGAAGTCAACGCTAATGTCGGCACCGTTTCAACCGGCATTGAAGAACTCGGTGAGAGTATCCGTGAAATAGCCCGAAACGCCAGTACGGCAGCTCAAGTGGCAGACTCTGCCGTGAGTGTTGTCAGCCAGACGAATGACACGGTGGCCAAACTCGGCGACAGCAGCGTCGAAATCGGTAACATTGTCAAGGTCATTACCTCGATTGCGCAACAAACCAATCTTCTAGCGCTCAACGCGACTATCGAAGCCGCACGTGCTGGTGAAGCCGGAAAGGGGTTCGCCGTTGTCGCCAATGAAGTTAAAGACTTGGCGGAAGAAACTGCCAAGGCTACTGATGACATCAGCCAGAAGATCGATGCCATTCAAGCGGACACCAAGCAGTCCGTCGAAGCGATCAATCAAATCACGGTCATTATCGACAACATAAACTCCTTGCAGAACAACATTGCCAGTGCCGTCGAAGAGCAAACCGCCACGGCTCGCGACATCGGTCGTAGCGTCATTGATGCTGCAAAGGCCACCAACGAAATCGTTGATATCATTGGCGGAGTGACTTCCGCAGCTGACACGACCAAAGATGCCTCGCACAACATGCAAGAATCTGCCAATCAACTTCAAGATCTTGCCAAAGGATTTGAGAATTTGGTCTCCGACTTCACGAGTAGCAGGTAAGCCAAGAGTTTTTTGGGTTGCTATTCGGCTTGGTCGATCATCCTTGTTGACGATTTGCGTTTACGTGAAGAGGAACAAGAAAAGAATGCCGGACTGACGTCCAGCGTTCTAGTTCGCTTCGCGATGATCGTTGGGTGGGGTAGGTGCCGAGCGGGAGTGTCGAACGTCAGTTCGGCATCTTGGCTTTGACACAAAAACTTCGCGTCGCCATCAATCTTGCTCGTGCTAAGCCGGTCCAATGGCATCAGCAACTTGCTGACCCTCAATCATGGTGAGAATAACCTCTCCGTCGGTGGTCAGGCAGGTGAGCGTTGCCTCGGCACCCACGGCAATCCGCGGTTCCGTTAGTCCCAACAACCGAGCTGGCGTCGCTGTCACCGTATAAACGGCGTCGTCCCAGGAGCAACCGGTCATCGATACCAAGTTGCGCAGTGCTTCATTCATCCGCAAAGCGCTGCCAGCCAGTGTGCCGTCTTGAAGGTGGACTGCACCCTCAGTCAAGGTGATTTTCATTTCGCCGAGTTTGAAATTTCCGGTCTCCAAACCTGCAGCCGCTACGGCATCGGTAACCAAGTTGATGCCTTCTTTGCCCTTGAGCTGCCAAGCCAGCCTGACCATAAGGGGGTCGACATGGATACCATCGACAATCAGTCCGCATGTCAATCGTTCATCAGCAAGCAGGGCTGCGGCGACGCCGGGGGCGCGGTGGTGAAGACCACTCATGGCGTTAAAGAGATGAGTGCCATAACACAAGCCAAGATCCGCCGCGCTTTCGACGTCAGAAGCTTTCGCATCGCTGTGTCCGACGGCCACCAAGACACCTCGTGCCGCCAGTTCTTCAATGAGGTCAGGAGCTCCTTGGAGTTCGGGCGCCAAGGTAATCATCTTAAGATGGGGAGAATCCAACCAGACCGGACGATCTTCAACTCGACGGAGGAGATCCAAATTGTGGGCGCCCACCTTCGATGGCGACAAGAATGGGCCTTCGGCGTGAATTCCCAGTGGTCTGGCACACTGGTTCTTGAACGTACAGGATCGTTCAAGAGTCGTGATGGCCTGCTCAAGTTTCTCATCCGTTGTTGTGACCAGGGTTGGCAAAAAAGACGTGACTCCCGTCATCGGCAGGAGCTTTGCTAAGGCCCAGATCGATCCAGGGTCAGTGACAAAATCCTGGCCTAAGCCGCCGTTTATTTGAAGGTCTATGAACCCGGGGAATATACGAGCACCAGTCAAGCCGTGAATTTGGGCATCGTCATCGTTTCTGCTCTTATGCGGTGGCTGGATATCGACAATGATCTTGTCTTCGACATGGACATCGACAACCTCGTCTTTGAGCTTGACAGACTTGAGGATCTGTTTCATGGCAGAGAACTGCCTTTTTCTTTCTTGAGTTTCTTCGCTGCGGCTTCGTGCTCTTCTTCTCGCTTCGCTTCTTCTTCCTTCGCCTTGGCTACAGTTTCTGGAGTCGTCCTCAAATGAAGATCGCGTTGCGGGAAAGGGATCTCGATGCCAAACCTTCTAAATGCTGCATCGATGGCAGAGTTTATGTCGGACCTAACCCGCCGATGGGCGGTGATGTCCGGTGTTGGCATCCAGGTGAGGAGCTGAAAGGAAAGCTCACTTTCACCGAATTCCTTGAAACTCACTTCGGGTTGAGGGCGCTTGAGAATACGCCCTTCACGTTCAGCAACTTCCAAGAGTGCTTTTTTTACCATGGCGACATCTGATCCATAGGCGACACCGACGTCGATACGGAGACGGGTTAGAGGATCGCTGTGCGACCAATTGACTACGTCTGTTTCAATGAGCCGGCGATTGGGGAGAATGATGGCCACGCCGTCTCGTGTTTGAACAATCGTCGAGCGAATCGAAATCTTGCGGACATCGCCTTCGACATCACCCACAGTGATAATGTCGCCGACTTGCACCGGACGTTCAACGAAGAGGATCAAGCCACAGACGAAATTCGACAGAATCTCAGTCATGCCGAAACCCAAGGCCACACCGGCTGTACCCAAGAGCCAACCATAGCTGGCCAAGTCGATACTCATCTTCTTGAGGCTGAAGATGATTGTGACACTCATGATGATGTAGAATGTCAGTGTGCCCATGGCGTAGCGCGTGCCCTTGCGGTCTTCTGATGTTTTTGAAAAACCGCCGATGACCAAGATGTCCCTGATCGTCCCGCTGAGGACATAGCCAATAACCAGGATCAATATAGAGGTGGCTAGGTCACCCAAATCGATGGATTCTTCGCCATCGACAAGGGTCTGGGCGCCCCATTCTGCCCACTTGCTTGAAGAAATGCCCACTGCCCAGGACATAGCGGCTATCGTTGCTGCCACGGATACCAAGAGTAGAGGAATCGAATAG
>JAJRYU010000301.1 GCA_024275615.1 Planctomycetota bacterium | reverse complement strand
TTGGCATCACTCCAGGAAACTCAGTTGATCCTAACGTTCCGAACTTTGGCCAGGACTTGAGCATGCGCCATGGCACCATGTTTGTTCTAGGTCCTGGTAAGTCGGGATTCGAGCTTTTTGACCATGGAGCTGCAATAACGAACAATCCCATTGATCTTTCCGGATTTGCCAACAATCCCCTTCATCCTGTCGGTCCTGGAATCGTCTTCTTGAAAGATCCTTCAGCGCTCAACACCGCTCCAGCCAATTCGTCCTATATCATTCAGTAGCGTTCATTTGCCGCCGCGATGTGCCGGGTCACAAAGAAGTTGTGGCCCGGCTTTCTTATGTCGTTCGGGACCAGGAATTGGCCGTGGCGACAGCGATTGAAGACCTTGGATCTTGAAACGCCCCCGACCAATAACACAAACTGGCCGAGGTTGTTCCTGGGACGGTCGGGCCCTTGGTGCCCCCCCCGTCAATCGGTTGAGGTGAGTTTGCATGGCAGCGGCAGCACTTGAAGTTCTTCGTGAGCGATTTGGACATCCTTCTTTTCAAGGCATGCAGGAAGACATCGTAGATTGTCTTTTGCGCGGTGAGAACGCCCTCGTCATCATGCCAACTGGTGGTGGCAAGTCACTTTGCTTTCAGCTTCCAGCGCTCATGCTTCCTGGTCTGACTCTCGTGATTTCACCCCTGATCGCCTTAATGAAGGATCAAGTGGACGCGCTCCAGAAAAGAGGACTCCCTGCGACATTCATCAACTCGTCCTTGGACAAAAAGGAGAGAGAAAGTCGGATGTCTGACGTTGTCGGTGGTAAGTACAAACTTCTGTATGTCACCCCCGAGCGCTTTCGCAAGAAAGCGTTTGTGAAGGCAATCAAGGAAGTGAAGATCTCATTCTTAGCCGTGGATGAGGCCCATTGCATTACCACTTGGGGTCATGATTTTCGTCCGGAATATGGGCGAGTTGGCATCATTCGAGAATCGTTGGGGAATCCGCTCACTGTAGCGCTAACAGCGACGGCGGCACCGGTGACGCAAAAGGAAATTCTGCGGTCACTCGCCATCGAAGACGCCCAGGTTTTTCACTCTGGGATCAAGCGACCTAATCTGCACATCAGCGTGCATGAAGTCCTTGATGGCAATGAGCGGCTGGACCGTATTCTCAACGTTATTGAGAAAATGCCAGGGCCGGGCATCGTTTACATGTCATTGATTCGTGACATCAGGGTTTTAGAAGACGAACTCTTGCGTCGCGGCATGAAACCCTTCGTCTATCACGGTGATTTGTCGTCCCACGAGCGGCGGCAAATGCAAGATCGGTTCTTTGCATCAAGAGACGAGATTGTATTGGCCACAAATGCCTTTGGCATGGGCGTCGATAAGGCTGACATCCGCTTTATTATTCATGGCCAAATCCCGGGAAGCCCAGAAGCCTACTACCAAGAAATTGGCAGAGCTGGACGTGACGGAAAGCCGTCCCTGTGCGAGTTGATCTACTTTCCTGAGGATATCTTGATTCGCAAACAATTCATCGAGTGGGCCAATCCCACGCATGATTTCATGAGGAGTGTTTTTGATCTCATGGTTTCCTGGGGAGAAAATCTCTACGCCCACGACCTGGAAGATATTGCCTCGACCCTCCTTCTGAAGAATCGGCGTGATGGCAGAGCGGGCATGGTCATTGGTCTTTTGCGCGCCGCTGGAATTGTCGAAGGGCAATTTGAAAGAGGTAACTTGCGAATCGTCCGGGACTTGAAGCCTCACGAAGAAGAGACACTCATTGACAGCGGCAAAAGAGGGAGAGATCTCACCAGGCTCTTGGATCTTGTTCGTTTTGCTGGGGAAAAATCGTGCCGACGGCGCCTTTTGTATTCCTATTTTGGCTTTCACGATGAAGACGATTGCCACAACTGTGATCGTTGCGTCGAAACCGACTCTTGGATTGAAGAACAGGCGAGTTCGCTCCCAAAGGTGCCCCTTGCAATCGAACCTCAAGCCGAGTTGGTCGACGATGCCCCGGTCAGGCGAGGAGAGTGGCTACTTATCAATCGTCGCCATCAAGTGGTTGTTAAGAAGGTCGAGCACGGCGATGCTGGCACCTTTATTGAAGCTGAATCTGCCCGAGATCTTGAGGTGCGGCGTTATGACCTATCAAGGGTGCGTTGGCGCCGTCTGCAATGAAGCGAACAGCCCAGAGGCGTCTCTTCGCCTTCAGAATTCAGCTTGTTGCCACGATTCCCTATTATTCTCTTGGTGGCAATGGCTACCTCATGAGAAACTGAAGCTATGGTTGAAACACTCAAAGGCCAGGTTCTTATTGCCGGGCCAAGTCTCCAAGATCCGAATTTCCAACGAACGGTCTTGCTTGTTTGCGAACACAGCAATGAGGGCGCTCTTGGCCTGGTCTATAACCGCCCCTCACCCGTGACTGTGGCCGAGGCCATGCCAACATTACGCGAAAGTTCTCTGGCCGGGAGCCGCCTCTTTTTGGGGGGGCCAGTTCAAACCGGAAGCCTCTTTGTCGTCCATGACGACTTCTCAGCTGGCGGCGACGACTTGGGGTCAGGTCTGTTCTTTGGCGGTGAGCCTGAAATGTTGGAAATTCTCGTCGGGCATATGGAGGCCGACTCGACCATAGCTGTCCGTCTCTTCGCCGGATATTCCGGATGGGGAGAAGGACAATTGGAGTTCGAGATGTCACAGGGGGCGTGGATCGTTGCTCCCCTTGACCGGGAGCAGATTCTGGGTGCGCATGGCCTTGAGGCGTGGCGCGCCGCCCTTATTGGTTTGGGCGGGCGTTATGCAATCCTCGCTGAGGCGCCTCTTGATCCCCGCATGAATTGATCGGGAAATCAGAGACGGCCGCAGCGAACACGGTCATTTGCGGACTTCGACGTGCTCGGTGTGGCGACGCAAGCGCTTCGAGTACTTCTTCAGACGCAAAGGGCCTTCCATATTGGCCTTGTTGCGACTTGCCCGGTAATTTAGATCGCCTGTCTCTGTGCATTTGAGCCACACATAGTCACGCGCGAGGTTCTTTTTCTTGGCCATAGCCCATCTCCGAAATGAAATCCCCAAACGGGCCGCTATTGTTACCGAATTCTCTACGGTCTCAAGGGGCCGCCGCTCCGGGAGTTTGTTACTCTTGAGGAAGAGACGTAAGTAGTTATCCTGTTGATACTTGAGTGCGCAACCCAAAGTCGGGTATGGAGTGGAGTCCACTGTGAATTTGAAACTTACGATTTCCCTGATCGCGATCTTGTTTCTGGGCGCTTGTGGCCCTGGCACAGAGGATGAAAAAGGGAGTGGCACGAAGCCCAAGGTGGAAGGGCCGAACCGTGTGGCTCAAAGATTGGTAGATGCATTCAATGAAGGGGATATCGGCGAGATTTCGGAGTTGTCCACGGGGGCGATGAGAACATATTTCGTCACCTTGGACAAAATGGGGGCGATCTTGGAGGAAGTCGTAGCTTTCTTTGAAAAGACCTATCCCATGGAGAAAGATGCTCCCCGGCTGGTCAAGCTGCGGAATAGCTGGCACAAACCGGTCGAATTCTATGCGGACCTCAAGTTGGACGGGGCGCTCGATAGTGAGGATGCGAGCCAAGAGAGACGCTACAGGATTTCCTGGAGCCCTAGCCCGGAGAAACGCGAACTTGATGTCATGAGTGTGAAGCTCGATGGCGATGTTTGGCGAGTTGAATCCATTGGCAAACGCTCTCCAGGAACCGAGATGGTCGCCAACCTGAGGACGCAATTGAGCCAGCTTGAGTTCACTTACAAGGCGGGGATGGATGCAGTCAAGCGTCTGCACCCTAAAACACTCATGGAAGCGCATTTTGTCTTTTCAAAAGTGCGCGCCGACATGATCGAGAGGCGTTGATGCGGTGACCGACTTCGAGAAAGACCAAGACAATCGCAGAACTGCTCCCGTGAGAAAGGAGTCTCTGGGCCAACGCTACCGTGCCAAAAGTACAGGAAGGGGAGCCTTGAAGGCCCTCGCTGTGATTGTCGCGATGTTGGCATTGGTGGGGTCGGTCGCGTCAATCGTGGTTGGATTCTCCGATGACATCGTGAAACGAATTGGTGTCAATGGCGGCAAGATCGACGACGCGGTTCTCTTGAGACGCTATGGTGACCAGTCACGAAACCAGCCGCCTCAAGTTGTTGGCGAGGAACTCATGAAGGACTCGGTCCAACAGATTGATATTGAGCCTTTTGTGCAGAGGTCGCCTTGGTCCACAGTTCGTCTATCGATGATGCTGCGTTTGGTTTCCTATTTCCTTGTTGTCCTGGGTGCTTGTCTCACGATGGCTTCGCGCCCGCTTGGTCCGCGTTTGATGATCATTGGTTCCCTGATTCTTGTGGTGCACGGGCTTGTCGAAAGTCTCGCCCTCGTTGAACATGGTCAAGCCATGGTGTCGGAATTGTACCGCGATCTGAGAATTAGCTACGAAGATGTTGTGGAACGCGCGCAAATCGAAGGTGAGTTTCGCCAGCCTTTTCCGCGTTTTCGCGAAAGAGAACCCAAAGTCCTGAAGATCATGGGTATGGTCTATTTCTTAGTCACCTCGGTCTTGTGGCAGTTAGCAGCAGTTTGCTTGGCGGCTTCACAGCCTTTGCAACCTAAGTTGGCCATCGACGATGACGAGAAAGTGGAAAAATGAAACGGATCCGATTCCTATGTCTGTGGCTGCTGTTGCTCGGCACGGTCTGCTGTTCTTCGACTCCGCAAGAAGAAGCTCCGCCGTCACCAGCGGTGGAAGCGGCCAGCAAGCTTCTCAAGGCGGGGCAGTATAAGGAGGCCCTTAAGAGCTTCTCCAAGGTCGCCTACGAAGGACAAGGCCACTATCGCGCCTTGGTTGGCATGGCTCTTTGTTACGCACATTTGGGAGAGAGGGATCGCTTCGAGGTCTTTTCCCTAGAAGCCGCGGCGCAATCACCCCATTTACTTTCTTCTCATTATCGTTTGGGAATCATGTATGTCCTTGCGGCTGAGCGCTTCCGACTGAAGCTGGGGTCGTTTCGATACGCGCAGCTGGGTATTGAGTACTTGAGGCGGGTCTTCGCGGCACAGCCCAATTTCCATCGGGATCTCATCTCCACTCTTGGCTTGGGCCTTCACCTTGCCGGAGATGATCGAGGGGCGGTTACGATGCTGGATGAAGCGTTGAAGCGGCAACCCGGACGTGTTGATGCTTTGCACACCTTGCTCTTGGCTCACCGCAATTTAGAGCACAAAAAACGTGTGCGAAAGCTCTTGGCGCCCTACACCAAAAAAGAAAAGCTACCGCCGGCGTGGCGCTCCTTGTGGAATTGGGCTCAAGAAAGCTGAGCCACCCGGCTGAACCCTCAACTCATTGTGATTCAAGTCGGCACACGGTCATCTGTCTTGTCGCCTGATGGTGAGGTCAAGCGTTCTTCGACAATGACAGCAGAAATCAACCTCGAATCGCGAATTAGGCCGGGAAATCACCGTGCGGGACCGCACGATTTTCTTCTCTTTTTCGCTGTGGTTTAGGGGTGTGTGGTTTACAGACTGGGGTTTCGCTGTTTAAACTACTAATGCCGATGCCATGGAATGAGAGAGATTTGCGCCATGATGACTGCCAAAGGTCCTGCATCTATGACTGCAGACAGACTACGCCGTGCCACCATCCTCATCGTTGAAGACGAGCCGGATATTGCTTCCGTCATGCGCTTGTCCTTGGAACGTGCTGGACTTGCAGTGGAATGGGCTGGCAGTGGTGAAGCGGCCCTTGAACGACTCAGTGATCCTGGGGTTGATCTCGTGCTCTTGGACATCATGTTACCCGGTATGGACGGCCATGCTGTCTGCCAACAGATTCGCACAAGAGAGAATACCCAGGACATTCCTGTCATCATGGTGACTTCTCTCACGGACGAACCTGACATGATTGTTGGTCTCGGACTTGGTGCCGACGACTACATCCGCAAGCCGTTTTCCGGTCCAGAACTTGTTGCACGATCGAAGGCTGCTCTCAGGAGAGGCCGTCAGTCCAGTTCACAACCCGCCCCGGACGAGGGCTCTTTGAAAATCGGCAAACTCCTTGTGGACCATGCCCGCCATGCCTGCCTCATTGACGGATCCGAGGTACCCCTCACCTTGGCAGAATATCGACTGCTGTATTTTCTGATGTCCAACCCTGGAAACGCATTCACGCGCCAAGAATTGTTGCCCCACGTTGTCGGTGAGGGTGTCTACGTGATTGATCGCAATATCGACGTTCACGTGCGCAACCTGAGGCGCAAGATAGGAGCCTACGCTGCTTGCGTGGTGACTGTCCGTGGTGTCGGCTATCGCTTCGAGGCCGCCCAGCACTTGGTCGGCTAAACCGGGCTTGGGTCACTTTCATTTACTTCATAATCCCAGCACGGGCTCCTTTTCTACCTGCTTTGAGCGAATTCGCTCGTGGGTGGGCGTCCCGAAGAAAAAGTGAGTAAGGAAGCGACACAATTTTCTTCCTCAGCCGTCAATAGCGGAGAAACTACCGCTTCTGAACTTTCACCTCGCCCAAAATGGGTCACTTTTACCACTTTTGTTGGTGAGAGCGAATAAAGCTGAAGAGAAGGTTGTTTGCTCAACTAAATGGGGTTCGAGCGATAGCTGGGAGTCTGGTCCGAGATGATTCTTCATCATTCTCGGGATCAGTGACCAAGACGCAGCAAGCCCTTTGCAGCTCTCTAGTCGCAAGATGAGGAAATTAGTATGGCCACCCCAGAATCTACCGCGTTCGGAAAACCAATGGGAGCGAGTTCCATGTCCAGGTTCAATGCGGCCAACAACGATTGGGTCGGGCGTTTTAATGTTGATGGCCTCTCTTTGCTCTTGGGAGCAGGTGTAGCCATTGACGACATCGTGGTCGGTGTCCCTGCCCACGAATTGCGCTTGTTGGCGACGAAGGATCTGTTGGAATTGAAAGCCAATTTGGGTGTCAATCGTCGTGCGATTGCTCAAGCACTCCACCATGAGAACGCATGCGCAGGCAGCATCTTGGTTGATCTCGACGGAGATCGTCACGATGCCCATGCGACAGTGGCCC
>JAJRYU010000300.1 GCA_024275615.1 Planctomycetota bacterium | reverse complement strand
TTCGCCGACATTGAAATCGACATCCAGATCGAAGCTATCCAAGGGAACGAGATCGTTGTTGCCGGCGTCAACGAGAGGGGATCCATCTTGCAATCGCAGATCATCATCAAGAGTCCCGATTTGCCCGTCGACGCCGGAACCGTTGACGAATTGAGGATCATTGCCGAGATTCCCAGTCCCCCCCAAGGCTCCCGTGAGTCCTTGGATCACGGAATAGTCGATTTGGAAAGACACGAGTCCCATGGAATTATCGATCCAAATCTGCTCATCTTCTGTGGTCACGCCACTGACACAGTTCCGCCAAAAAATCGTATTGCTGATCTCTACTGTTGCCCCGGCGCGCGCCAAGAGTCCTCCGGCGGAACGCATGGTGTAGTTGCGGTAGATCGTGCAATTCTTCAGTCGAAGAGTGCCGCCATCAGCCAAACAAAATCCGGCATCACCGTCGACACCCTCTGCGCGGTTGTAGGAGAAAATAGAATTCTCAATAGTGACATCACTGCCGTTGAGCATCCAAATCCCACCCGCAAGGATGTCGCCGTCATTGTCGTAAAAAGACGTTGAAATGAGTCGAGGGCCGGCACCGTCGACAAACATACCTCCAGCCGATGCAGCATTGTTGTCGACAACATTGTTGCGAATCAACACGGGAGCTCCACCAACCATGTAGATTCCTGCACCACGAGGATCAGCCGCCCCCACCGCATTGCCACCACGAATTTCGAAACCGTCCAAGATAGTAGCGCTGCTTGCTTGATTGAAAGTAACGACATGAAACACGTTGTCAGTGTTGCCAACCACCAGATCATCAGCCAAGAGATCACCGCTTAGAATAGAGGGATTAGCACCTGGAACCCTGTCCTCCACAAGCGAATCCCCACTCAGGAATCCACCGTAGATCTTGATGCCATCCGGAATATTGAAGGTGGCATCTCGCGGATTAGCAAGACCGGAAACGTCCGGCAAATAAGTACCTGCGGCAACCCAGATTTCAGTGATCGATGAACCAGGAAGAGCAGCGGCGTCAAAGGCCGCAGTCAGAGACGCGAAGGCGTCAGTCCATGTGCTGCCATCGTTTGCACCAAGAGCTGAAGCATCGACAAAAACGCGACCAGCGGGAGGCCCAAGACCGACAAAGGCCCCGTTGACAAATGCTGAGGATAGCATGGCTGGTTGATGAGGCGTCGTTGACAACCAAAACCTCTCCCATGTCGCTTCAGCATGGGGCATGCGATAACCAGCGGCTGTAGGTCCGAAGACGATACTGCCATTGATCTGCGATTGTTGCGCGACAAAATCAGATGCGCTGTCGAAGTTTAGTGTCGCGCTAGTCCGAGTGAGATGACAATTCCGACAGGACTGGGCCACCACCTTGCGATAGAGCTCCGGTTCAGTCTTCCACCCCGGCGGCACCCATTTTGAGTTCTGGGTCGAGCTTGGCAGGCCAAACCCCCCGTACCAACCCTTGACCAGATCTTTGATGGGTGTCGGTGCGTCACTTTGAAGAATGGCGGCGTTGAATTCCTTGAATGCGTCTTCATGTGAAGCTCGGCTCGTTGCCCCTTCGCAGGAAAAATCGAATTGATCGAGATCGAAAGGCATGAAGTAGGCTCCCATGTTGCCATTGGGAGGAATGGTTCCCCCAGTGGCATACACGCCGCCGTGACAGGCATTGCAAGCCAGCGGAACAGGTTTCGGACCCCGCCCATCAAAATTCACATCGGTAATACGATTGCCGCTCGCGTCATACATGAAAAACTTCACATAGCGAGCGGTTGTACTCGCCCCCGGTGTCGTCGAATACTCCATGCACACGGTCAGGATAATACCGGCAGGGTCTTCGATGACAGCATCATGAACAGTCAGATAATTGGTCACCCAAAAAGCAATGTCCGGTCCAGTCCGACTCATGACCATGCGTCGCCCAAAACCCAAGTCACCAGCGTTGCCATAGACACCCGCTGTACAACAACCGGATTGGGACTCCCCTACTGTCGCAACTAGGGAAGGACTTCCGGGAGGAAAACCATTATTCAGTTTGAAGTCGGCAAAAGTAGTTTTGAGATTCTGAGGGTCTACCTGGGCGTAGTAGGCCGCCCCGGTTGTGTTGAGTGGTGATGTGTTTTGAATGAGCGTCAAGAAACGGTCGGCAAAGAGTGGATCCAAGGAAGGATTCGCAAATGAATTCAGAATATTGGTGACAACAGGGGGTAACCCGCTGACAGGGGACACAGTGACCGTGAGAATATCGAAAGATGACGCGGCCCCATCATCAGCGATGAACTTGATTTCGTAGACCCCCGCTTGGTCAAATTGAGCAGTTGTTTGCGCAGCGTTGGCTGTGTCGAATTGCACGGGTCCTGGTCCCGTATATTTGCACCAAGTGAAGCTCAGACTGTTCCCCATCGGCAAGCCGTCATCTGTCACATTTGCAGTCAGAGTGACGAGGGTGCTTCCGGGGGTGAGAGTGGCAACCGGCACCAGGGAAACCGTGGGCGGCTGATTCTGAGGGGACGTGGCTCCCCAAAGAGAAGTAGAAAGACAGATTAAGCAAATACTTATCAAACTCCGGATACCGCTCATCATCCGACCCCTCTTTTCGTCTTTGTATCCAAATTGGCAACGAAAAAGACAACCCAAGTCAATCTTCCTTGTCGTCCTTAGATTGTCATCGGTGCCACCTACGCGCGGCGAGGCCGCGCAGGCTCCAATGATGGTAAGTCTTTACCCATCAAGGGTCAATCAACGATCGGAGAAGGCGTCAAGGAGGTTATTGAAGTGAATCTGTTCCTCTTCAGTAAAGACTGAACAAATCAAGCGCCCGTGCTCTAATAGCGGTATTTCCATGCTTTCGAGTAGATTTCCCGCTTTCTTTGTCATGCGCACCCGCACAACCCGTCGATCGCCATCGGAACGCTCGCGCGTAAGCATACCAGCCTTTTCAAGTCGACTCAGTATGCGCGTGATGTCCGGAACCCTCTGAACCATGCGATTGGCCACCTCAAGCGAAGGCAGGCCTTCATGCCCCGCGCCCCGGAGAATGCGAAGAACGTTGAATTGCTGGTGAGTAACGCCATAGCGTTTGAAAAAACCCTGCATGAGCTCATGCAGCACCGCAGCCGCCCTCAGGGTCGCGACAATGGTACGCATGTCCAAATTCACAAATGGAAGGTTTTGCTTGAGGGCTTTTTGTAACGGATCAGTCATCAGACGCCTAGATAACGTGACCGCCACTCAAACAGCAAGAGCTGATTCCAGAGAGCCCAGGGCAATTTTTCACTATTATTGCTGACAAGTGCTTAAACTCACCGTACGGACAGTGACGACTATGGGAGACTGTAGATCTGCCAAATTACTGTTCACCTCGTTGGAGCGGGTGGCATTGATCGAGAGAAGAGAATAATGAAACTACGCATGTATTCTGCGGTGATCTTGATGGCAGGAACGGTCTTACTTTCATCCTGCAGTACAAATCCACATCGGAGTCCTGGCGGCACGGTCTTTGGGTCTACTGTTGGCGGGGCGGGTCTGGGTGCCTTGGTCGGCTGGGCGGCAGGAGACGCCGGAGTAGGCGCGGCCATTGGTGCTGGGGTCGGCCTCATCGCAGGGGCCATCCAGGCGGATGAAGATGCGCAAGCTCGAGACCGACATTTTCACGACGCACCTCGGGAAGTGGTGGTTCGAGAGACACGCAGGGACTATAGAGACAACTACGCTGTCCGTGAATCTCGAGCGCGAGACCTTCTGTCTCGGGCGCAAAGAACAGGGAACATCAGCGAGAGCATCCGTTTGCTCAAGAGGTCCCTTACGGAATATCGCACACCGGAAGCGCACACCGCTTTGGGTGAGATCTACGAACATCGCGGCAATCTTTCCCGAGCAGAAAACGAATATCGTCGGGCTTTGGACTTGGACCAAGACTACCGTCCAGCTCGTGACCACCTCATCGCAATGAACCGCTAACCTGACCTACCTCAGCAAGCGTAGATAGGTGGTAGTGAACCGCCTATCGATCTTGTTGGCACTTCACGCCCCGTGTTCCCTCGTGTAGAACACGGGGCATGAAACGACAAACAATACTGATCGCAACACTGTGTCTGGCATGGACAACCCATGCTTGGGCTCAGACCTCTAAGAACCACTCTTATCCTTCCAGCAATGAGATCAATGATCGGCTCCGAAGTTTGGCCGCCGCGAACGAAGCCAAGGGATTTCGTCTTCAAACTGTCGGCAAGACACTCAAAGGACGGGACATCCTCGCTCTTGAAATTGGCCGAACAAAAGCGGCCACAGGCAAGGCTCTGCCAGCCAACCTGAAAGAGAGAGCTTCCTGGCAATCTGGAATGCTCTTGGTCTCGGGACTCGAGGCCGATTCCTTGGTGGGAAGTGTCGTCATCCTCGAACTCGTTGAACGTATTGCAACCCTGCCGGTGGCGGAATTCGAGTCTCTCTTCGCTCATCGCCGCCTCATCGCCATTCCTCGAGTCGACCACGACGGCACCGAGCGCTACTTCACGGAGAATCCCGCTCACGGAGCCAAGGGAAACGCACGCCTCATCGATTGGGACCGCGACGGTCGTGCAGCCAATGAAGATCAACCTCAAGATCTAAACGGCGACGGCTTTGTGTCAATCATGAGACAAAGACATCCGGAAGGCACTTGGATTGACGATCCTGATCACCCTGGTCGGATACGCTTGGCCGATCCCAAAAAAGGCGAGTTGGGTGTCTACCGCGTCTTTCCAGAAAGCACCGACGTCGACCATGATGGAGAGTTCGGTGAGGATGGAAACTTCGGTGTGCGCTTGGACCAGAATTTCGCTCATCAATTCAAGGAACATGACTTGGGGAGCGGCGCCCATGCTATGAGTGAGCCAGCTTCCCGGGCCTTGGCGAACTTCGTCTTGGCGCGCCCTTGGTTGGAAAGTGTGCTCGTCTATGGCACCCATGACAATATTCAGAAATTACCAAAACCAGGAAAGACCAAAGCCAGCAAGTCTCGATTCCGCCGACCTCACGTAACCAAGTACATCGATGACGATGTTAAACTTCTTAAGTCTCTTTCAGACTTTGCCAAAGAAAAACATGCTGCCGCAGTCTCACGAATTCACCAAGTCGAAGGGAGTTTTGAAGACTGGACCTATTACCAACTTGGCCTCGTCTCCGCCGCCATCAACCTTTTCGATGTTCTCGATTCCAAACCGCAAAAAGAGACCGGAGAATCTGCCACTAGGTCGACATCTTCACCGACGTCGAAACCTGCGATGACGACCCAACCACAAGGTGAAGACGACGACAGTGTCGAGGACGCAATTCGCAAAGCCGCACAAGAAGGTTTCATTCCTTGGCAAAAAACCTCGCATGGGGACTTGGGAGAAATAGAGATCGGCGGCTGGAAACCGTTCGTGCGCTACAACCCGAAAGCGGAGTTGATCCCCATCCTGGTCCAACGACAATGGCAAATCCTTGGCTTCCTGTTACGCAAAAGAGCCCAACTGGAATTTGAAACTGTTTCCTGTCGGCGCTTAGGTGAAGGTCTCTACGAAATGGAAACTTGGATCAAGAACACCGGAGCATTTCCCAGCCAAACGAAACAAAGTCTCAATTGTCGCTCTTCCCGCCCGGACCTTCTCATTTTTGAATCGAAGCAGGAAGATCTCCTCCAGGGCAAAGTCCTCAACAACTTGGGACGCATCGACGCCAACACCGAACGCAAACACTTTCGCTGGTTGTTCCTCGGCAATAAAGGGCAAGTCCTGCACTTGCAACTGGCTCCTTCCCATTGCGCTCCAACAACAAGGGAGATCACCCTGCCATGAAACACCTATTCTTAGTCATCATCGCCGTCGCCACCTCGCTTCCCCTCAGCAGTCAATCGCTGGGTGCCCCCCGGCCCCAGCTCGACTTGGCCTTCAATCGCTACTACAACCACAAAGAAATCGCCGCCGTCCTTCAACAATTCAAGAAGACCTGGCCTCAGTTCGTTGAAGTCCATTCCTTGGGCAAGAGTTTTCTTGGGCGTGACATGTGGCAACTCACTCTGCAAAACAAAAAGACTGGACCAGAAATGGAAAAAGCGGCGATGTACATCGACGCCAACATCCATGGCAACGAGATCCAAGGTGCCGAAGTCTGCCTCTACACCATCTGGTATCTTCTTGAAAACTACGGCAAGATCGAGCGCGTCACGAAATTGGTCGATGAAAGAGTCTTCTACATCGTGCCAACGGTAAACCCAGACGGCCGCGACTACTGGTTAGCGAACGCCAATACCTCGAGCAGCTCACGATCAGGCCAGCGCCCGACCGACAATGATCGTGATGGGCTCTTTGACGAAGACCCGCCCAACGATCTTGATGGTGACGGCAACATCTTGCGTATGAGGATGAAAGTCAAGAAAAACGGTACCCACAAGATCGATCCGGACGATCCACGATTCCTAAAACGAGTCAAAGCAGGAGAATCGGGAGACTACATCTTGCTCGGTTCAGAAGGGATCGATGACGACGGTGACGGGCGCCTCAACGAAGATGGACTTGGTGGTTACGACATGAACCGCAACAATCCTGCGGATTGGCGGCCCAATTATGTTCAATACGGAGCTGGCCCCTACCCCTTCTCAGAACCTGAAGTGAGGAGTATTGGCAATTTTCTCTATGCCCATCCCAACATCGCTTCAGTACAAAGCTATCACAACTCTGGTGGCATGATCTTGCGCGGACCGGGGGCCGACTATGTACCGGAATACCCTCGCGCTGATCTTCAAGTCTACGATGCCATTGGCAAGGACGGCGCCAAAATACTGCCGTTCTACCGCTACATGATTCTCTACAAGGACCTCTACACTGTACACGGCGGATTCGTGAATTTCGCTGCTGAGACCTTGGGGATCATCAGTTTCACCAACGAACTTTGGAGT
>JAJRYU010000299.1 GCA_024275615.1 Planctomycetota bacterium | reverse complement strand
CGCTTTCGAGCGAACAAGGAACCAAAGCGATCGCTGGCTGCATCTTTGGCCGCAAGAATCTGCGTATTGTTCGCCTTGCGCAACAGAATCTGGATGCCGTCCCGGAAGGTCCGATGTTGATCATTGCCAATCGCGATAGACCAGGAATTCTGGGTTTGATCGCATCGGCTCTCGGTGAGGCGAACGTTAATATTGGCAACATGTCTCTCGGGCGGCAACAACCTGATCAAGATGCTGTTGCCATCTTCAATTTAGATGCCGTGCCACCTGCCAGTGTGCTGGCTGCAATTCGGCAAATCCGTGGTGTCTTGGAAGTCAGTGTTGTCAATGCGGACCCGAGTGAAAAAAACTAATGCAATACTTGGATACCCAAGGAAATAAACGATCTCAGGATGCCGCCATCGTTTTTGTCGAAGGTGTGTTCTTCGGGGCAATGGTCACGGCTTGGTGTGTTCCGCGTGCTGCTTTTGCAACCGCTGTGCTGATCGGTGAGGATTCCGACTTGGATAAAAGGCGGAGCGATTTGAACAGCTCTTCCTTTCCCTTGATCGTCACGCCAGGGGAATCTGACTTTGGCCAAGGCATCTCTACACAACTTGTGGCTGAGATCGATACCGATGAGGGTTGGCAGAAGTTATCTGTTTGCAGCGACAAGTCTGAAGAGGAGAGATTGCTTCAACGGGGAGCGGCCGACGACCTCATTGTGCTTGGCGGCGACAAGGGCAGCGACATTGTCCTCGTGCTTTGCAGTCCCCAACCACCATGGACGCCACCTACCAGAATTTTGCATGGGCTACCGGCCACCCATGTCGGCGGACTCAGCCCTTTTCTGAGTGCCATCGGTGCCGAACCTGTCGCTCTATTGGACTCGATAACACCCTTGATCGAGAGATTGCGCGCCAAAGGAGCTGACTGCGTTGGTGTCCTTTCCAGGGGCGGGGCGTTTCTTTGGACCTTGGACTTAGATGGACGACTTGGTCTCGACCGACTGGCGTCTTGTCGCATTGATGAGGATGTGGTTTTGCCGATTACCGCAGGGCTCTCGTTTCATTCCCACGTCGAGCTCGGCACCGACATCTCTCATCTTCTGCCACGGGCCAGGAGCGGCGAACTTGATATTGCCTTTATCATGAATCAGCCAAACGAAGCAGATCTGCAGCAGATACGTCAGTGCCAAGAGCCTCCTGCTCATCTCTGCCGCCTGCCTATCCCTTTTGCTGCCCGTTGGTAGCAAAAGGTCTTGCTCGCCTGCCAACAATTGTCCCCTCTTGAGATCAGAATAACGAGCTTCTTTGACTTGTTTGGGACGTCTCATGCTCAAGTTAGGTGAATTCCAGGACCGGATCATAGCCACGCGGGAAATCCCGGCTCGCTTGGAGGTATTTGGTGAGTTTCCCCAAGCGACCAATCCTCAGCTCATCGAAGCCCTCGCGGCCGAAGGAATCGACAAGCTCTACAGCCACCAAGCAGAAATGTTTGAGCGTGCCTTGGCCCGTGAGAACGTCGTGATTACCACTGGAACGGCTTCGGGCAAGACATTGGCCTACCTTTTGCCCGTGCTCCAGGGGATCCTAGAAGATCCACGAGCGAGAGCGATGTTACTTTTCCCAACCAAGGCTCTGGCTCAAGATCAGCTTCGTAGCCTTCTTCGTCTTATTGGGCACTTGGGAAAGGGGCGCATCCAAGCCGGCGTTTACGACGGTGACACACCTCCTGTTGAACGGACGCGTATCCGCGAAAGTTGCAATTTGATTCTGACAAATCCCGACATGCTCAATGCCGCCTATTTGCCGAATCACGGGCGCAAAGGGTTTTCCCACGTCTTTCGCAACCTGCGTTACCTGATTCTCGATGAAATGCATAGCTATCGCGGCGCGTTTGGCTCACACGTCGCCAATGTCATGCGCCGTCTTCGAAGAGTCTGTCATCACTACGGATCCAAACCTCAATTTCTCTGCAGTAGTGCGACAATCGCCAATCCAGCGGAGCTCGCTACCGCGTTGTTTGAAGAACCGTTTTCTCACGTCGAAAAAGACGGTTCGCCCGCCTCAGGAAAAACCGTTCACTTCTGGCAACCGCCCGTGACCGAAAACGACTTCCGACGCAGTGTGGTTCAAGAAATGAGTGACTTTCTCCCGCGGCTGATCAATGGGCGAGTCCGGTCGATTTGCTTTTGCCGATCGCGAAAGGAAACCGAAATCGTTCTGAAGGAAACACGAGACGCCCTAGGGAGCGTCGATGGTGGGCACAATGAATCCAGTTTGGTGGCTGGATATCGCGGGGGCTACACACCGGAGGAAAGACGTGGTGTTGAGAAAGACTTGATTTCCGGAAGACTCATAGGGGTCGTCTCCACCAATGCATTGGAATTGGGTATCGATATCGGTGGTCTTGAAGTTGTGGTGCAAGGCGGCTTTCCCGGAACTCGTGCCAGTTTCTGGCAACAGATAGGTCGAGCCGGGCGGCGAAATGCCAAGTCACATGCTTTTGTCATGCTGCGCATGTCGCCCATGGATCAATATCTGGCTTTGGATCCAGACTGGTTGATGCGTAAACAAGCCGAGCATGCCGTTGTTGATGCCGATAATCTTATGATCCAATTGTCTCACATAAGGGCCGCTGCCGCAGAGTTGCCCTTGACCGTGGACGATGTTGTTCTCTTCCCCGATTTGGGAGAAACCGTGGCCATCCTCGTCGAAGCTGGTGAGTTGCGTGATCTCCGCGGCACCTACCATTGGTGTGGACCGGCCCATCCTGCTGGGGACTTCAGCTTGAGAAATATGGATGGAGATCGATTCAAGATCGTCAATCGGGAAACTGGTATGACTCTTTCCGAAATGGATAGACCTCAGACCTACCATGAAGCGCATCCACGGGCTGTCTACCTCCACGACGGCCTGCAATACTTGGTCGAGCGGTTGGACCTTGTCGGGCACGTCGCCACGGTTGTTCCTGTTGAGCAGAACTACTACACCGAGCCAGACGTGCGGACAGCTATTGAAGTTTTGAATGTGCAAGAAAGTTCAGATCTCCCGAGAAGCCAGAATTGGTTCGGGGATGTGCGAGTTATTGACTCGACTCTTGGCTACAAGATGCTGGAATTTCACAACCATCAAAACCTTGGTTATGAGGTTCTTCCAGAACGCTTGGTTATTGAATTGGAAACCGAAGCCGCATGGTTTCATGTGCCAGCAAACGTCTTGCGGGTTTTAGGGGGAGAATCGCAAGACTATTTGAAAGGCATGGTGCATGGTGTCATTTCTTGCGCCCGCATGAAGACAATGGCGGAAGGCGCCGATCTGAGGGGAACCAGCTTCCATTTTACCGACGAGGAAAGCGGCATCACCAAGACCTCTATCATCGTCTATGACGGTCATCCCGGGGGTTTGGGTTTTTCGCTCAAAACTCACGAGAACTTGAAGAGCATTTTGACGTCAGCGATAAAGCTCGTGGAGCAATGCCGCTGTCGTGAGGGATGCCCGGCGTGCGTGGGTGACTATCAACTGGATCGACAGTTGATTCTCTGGTCGTTGAAAAGCCTCTTTAACGAATTGGCGAGTCCAGAAGGTCACAAGGTTGCACTTCCACCCAGAAAGACACGTGTCCAGAAGAGTCTTGCTTGGCAGGATCTGGCTGAACAATGGCAAACCTTGGTGGCAAACTTGCCGATACGCGGTGAAAGTGGAGCCGCCTTTCTCCGTAGTGTGACCACAGTCAGGCTTCGAGGCGAAACACTCATTCTCGCTGTGCCCAGCGCCGCATTGGCAACGTGGTCTTCGGACCCTGCCATCAAAGAAAGGCTCAAAGAGATCATCCGTCGCCGTGTTCGAGGGCCTGCTGGTTTCGACCTTGAATTCGAAGTGGCAGAGTCGGACCAAGATCGCGCAAAAATCGCCGATAAGAAATTGCGACGCCGTTACAAAGATCTCACCGGCGAAGCACCTTGAGTCTGCGAGATCTTAGGCGGCGTCTGAAGGATACACGTCTGGAGAAACGGCGAAGTCCACCGTCAGAAGGAAATCCGAAAGGAACGTCGTCAACAAATGACGGCACATCGATTCACCTTGCCGTGAATTCCATGGTTCGGGACAGCCTGGAATATTCACCAAGTGATTTGTCTACAATCCGTGAATTGGCCCGGCTTGGCGCCCCTCATTTGACCAACTTGCAGCAACTGGACTGTTTTCAATTGCGGGGCGTCTTGCACCCAAATTCCGCACTGTTGAACGCTCAAGTCGGAAGCGGCAAGACCACGGTGCTCATTCAGAAGATTGTTCACCTCCTGTTCTTGGGAGTTGATCCCGCCAAAGTCTTGGTGTTCACATTTACCAGAAAAGCGGCGGAAGAGATCGCTTCGCGACTAAGCCTTGCCCTCTCGACAATCAACTCAACCGAACAGAAGACACCCGTTTGTGGCACCTTTCATTCTCTCGCTCGGGACCTTCTGAATCAATGTGAGGACATTCAAGAATCCGGAATAACTGCCGGGTTCGAGGTCCTTGATCAAGCGGAAAAAGCCGAAATGCTTGGCGCTTTGATTGATCGAGACGATTTGAATATCCGCTATCGGTCTCGCTTGAGTCGAAGGCTGGAGTGTTTTCGGGATGGTGTCACGAAATTTGGCAACATGAAAAACGAGGATGATATCGCACTTCTTTTGAGTGCATTCGAATTGGAAAAACGGCGGCAAAACAAGGTGGACTTTGACGACCTGATTTTTCTCGCCACCCGAATGGCGTTGTGCTTAGAAGAAGACAAAAGGCCTGACTGGATCCTGGTTGATGAACTACAGGACACAGATGTTTACCAACTCCAACTCCTACGCAACTGGTGCGGTCAGCAGACAAAGGTTTTT
>JAJRYU010000298.1 GCA_024275615.1 Planctomycetota bacterium | reverse complement strand
GAACGGAGATGGTGCCGCCGACGTGGCTGTTTCCTCGCCACTCTTGGGATTCGTCGGCCTATTCTCGGGCACCGATGGTTCTGCATTGACAACGTGGATTGTCCCGAATCCGCTTTTCGATGGCTTCATTGCTTCGGCGGGTGATGCCAATGGCGATTCAATTCCTGACTTGATCGTTTCTGAAGGATCGGCGGCTCTGAACTATCCGTCTGCCGACGTTCGGATTCACTCTGGTGCCAACGGCACAATGCTGGCATTCGTACCTCAATTCCAACCAGCTTGTGGCTTCGGCTATCGCACCCATGTCATTGGCGACATCAATCAGGATGGGTTCGACGACATTGCCATCACTGCACCAACAGCATCGACCAACGGCATGATGCTCAATGGTGCTATTCGCGTGTACTCAGGTGCGACGGGCGCGTTGATTCTGTCCCTTGATGGCGCCAACAACAATGCGCATTTGGGAGCCGGTGTTGTTGCCATGGGGGACGTTGATGGCGATGGCACTCCAGACATCGGCGCGTGTTCCACTGCTCAAGGTGGATCCGTCTATGTGTTTTCCGGCGCGACCGGTTCAACTCTTGTCAGCTTCTTTGCGGGTGGCAACAATTTGAATGGCATCCCCACTTTGCTCCAAGACGGCTTGGGGCTTGCCGGTGGCCATGATTTTGACGGCGACGGTGTCAATGACATAGCACTGGGGAAACCCAGCCATGACGCCGCGGGCATTGATTCCGGAGCGGTGTTCTTGGTGTCGGGGGCCAATGGAACTTTGATTCAGAGCTTTCTTGGCAGCGTTGGCGATGGCTTGGGCGACGACTTGAGCGTTGGCGATCTGAACGGCGACTCTGTCGCTGATGTTGTGATTCGCGAAGCGAACACCAATCGTATTGTCGTATACTCTGGAAGCACTGGGGAGGAAGCATGGACTCCATCCAGCATTGTTTCTGATGCCGAGCAAGTTGCGGTCATCGGTGACACCGATGACGACGGAATCCAGGACTTGGTGGTGAGGGTGAGTCCAACAGCAATTCAGAATTCTGGAGCGATTGTTGTGGTGACAGGAGGACTTTGGCTCGGCCCGGCAGCCGAGAGCAAAGTCGGATCTGGTCTTGGTCCGGTAGAGGATGTATTCACAATTAACGGTAGCACCGGCGGTGAAACGCGCCGAATCGATTTGGCAGTCGGTCAGTCGTTTGACTTTACGATTGCCCAACCTGGGGCAAACGTCCTGCCCGCAGACTTCGCCATCTTTGGTCTCGTCGGTTCTCCCTTAGACACCGAGTCCTACGATTTGTTCAACATGGGATCGATTTGTTTGGTCCCGGCTCCCTTGGCATCGGTCTTTCCGCAGCTATTCACTTTGGCAAGCACACAGCCATTGCCAGGGGGTGAGCTCATTTCGGCGACATTGGCACCGTGGTCATACACGGTGCCCGGTGGGTTGGCTTACCCGGTGACGTTTACACTGCAGGCGGTAGTTGCTGAGTCATCGACGAGCTACAAGGTTGCTAACGCGATTCTTGTCCAAGTTCGGTAGAACAGCTTGCCCCCCAATGCTCGCCCAAACCGAACCCCCCTGATTCTCAATGAATTGGGGGGCTTTCTTCGTGTTGGCAGGAAACGGAAACGGTGCTTTGTCTCCCGGACTCCACATTCGCTCGTGTTCGGGCGAAATCGCGACGATCGGAAGGAAACAACGGGCTTTGTGCGCGGACAAGCACACGATGATTGTCGAATATTTCGACGAACTCCTTCATGACACGTCACTTCATGGGGATCACGTCGGTTGGTGGATGCAAATGGGCCATTTACGGGAGCTATTCTCATGGCGAAAATAGGCGTTCTTGTCGTCCTTCTTTTCTCTGCATCGTGGCTTCCTGCGCAATGCTGTCTAGGCGCGCAGAACGCCCAGGTCCATACGCAAGACAAACGATTTCTGGTCAAGGCTATTTCTCTTAGCGGTACGGGTACGGGAAACCACGGACCCTACCACTACCGTTTCCTCTTCTTGGTACGGAGCAAGAGTGGGCAATTTCTGGAAACCGGTCGCTTCGAGCGCTGCTATTTGACACGCGAACATTTTCAGATGACTATCTTGCCTTCTCCGAGTGGAAATGGATTCTTCGTTCGAGGTCCCAGCGAATCAGGCTTTACTTTCTTCGGACCGGCTGGCCAGAACCTCGGTGGATTCACTCTTTCCGATTCGTTCTGGTTCAGCGTAGACGATTCAACAAAGCCAACGGACGATCAGGATTCTAAGTCGGACCCAAAGCGCTCTGCGACCCTCAAGAAGTTGGGTATCATTTCGTGCAACCTCGCAGTTGGCGGACAAAGAAACGAAGTCTCGTTCTTGCTGCCACTCTTTACAACTGTTGACTCGCGGACCCGGACGATTGCCAAACAGAAACGTCTTGTCGCCTTTGTTGAGTTCTTGTCTTCTCGGACGCTAAAGAAAGAAAAACTACAAGCACAGGTGACTCCGCTCATCAGAATCCTTTTGAGCAAGAAGTCAGCTGACGCCAGCGACAAACTTCTTGCCCTTGGCCCTCAGATCTTGCCGTTGTTTGCCGCACTCAAACTGAAAGACCGAAATCAGGTTGCTCTCAGTTCAATTCGCGACAAACTCCTGTTCAAGACTTTCGGGCATGTCGACGCCAAGCGCAATGTCGTGCTTCTTGGCTCCCTCCTTGCCAGCGAAGACAAGATCATGGTGGCTGCTGCTCTCAAGTGCTTCGATGAGTTGTTGCCGCCGAAATTGCCGCGCTCTGCGGAGTGGATCCTGATGAATTTGGACAACATCCAAACAATGCGCGACAAAGGCGAGCTGTCGCGTCTTCTCCCGGAGCCAAGGTGAATTGCACTGAAGCAACCCCTTGCCGCCTAGGTCGCAAATCGCGATTTCGTGTAAGATTGCCCGATAGTCACGAATTCGAGGATGCCCCTGACCACTTTCAAGCGCAATCAGAGAAAGTACGTAACGAAGAGCTATCGTGTTCGAAATTGGCGTGAGTATGAGGCTGGCGCTCCGCACTCGCAGAAGTCGCAATGTCTGGATTCCCCATGCCGACGGTAAGCTTGCGAACTGGGAGGCACCACGGCCCTGAAAGAGGAAACCTGGCCGCCAACGCAGTTATTCGAACCACGCAATCGAAACAGCAGTCACTCTGGGTTTGATGTTGCGAATGTTGTTGGTGCCCCCGGGCGCAGTGAATTCGATGGGACAATCAATGGGATATGCTCGCGTCTTTTCGGGCTTCGATGGCAGCATCATCGGCATATACAATGGGAGCAACCCACAGGATATCTTCGGCCGTGCAGTGGG
>JAJRYU010000297.1 GCA_024275615.1 Planctomycetota bacterium | reverse complement strand
GTGGTTGCGGCCAAAGGTGAAGGCCCGGCTGCTGTGAAAGCCAAAGCAGTTCTTGATGGCAAGAGCCCACAAGATGAAGAGGATTGGTCAGTGCAAGGGCGCATTCACCGCTCAATTCTCAAGCTCTATCGGACTGATGGTGCCAAGGAAGGTATCAGCGAACTCACACTTATCGGAGAGGCAGCTGTTAAACCTCTTGCCGAAGCTATCCGCAATGACAAGAGCGATATTTCTTTTGTCAGCAAAGGCGTGAAAGCCCTCTTGGACATTGGTGGCGGTGCGGTTGCTCATTGGTTGGGCACTGTCTTTACCGACAAGGATGTCTACTACCGGCGCGCCGTAACCAGTGCGATTCTTGACACGAAATCCGCAACCTATCGTTCTCCCGTCATGGTCAAAGAGATTAGGCGCTTCCTCCTGGATGCTGATCCTCGTGTGGCTCGCATGGCTTTGGGAATGGCATCCCGGGCAAGAGTCCAATTGACTCGGGATGAACTTTTCGCACTTCTCGATCGCAAGGACCCAGAGGTGATTGCCCGGTCAATTGGCTATCTTTCCAGTCTTGGTCTCAGAGGATTGGTCATAGCTGACCCGGCAATTGCAGAGGCTCTCAAGGCTCCCCTGCGCCGTCATTTCGCTCTTGGGGCTCTTGACGTGCAGGTTGCCATTGTCAAGTTGATTAACCGTGCCAACGGTTTTGATTCCGGATTCGGCAGCCTCTATTTCGCCTTGATGGCTGATGCCAAAGGTGCCATCGCCGGTGATCGAGTGTGGGCAAGGGGTCTTTCTTTTGCTCGCAGCAATTCAGCCAACATCATGAGTGCTGCCGATATTTTGTTTTGGGCCAAAAAGATGCCTTCCGGGTTCTTCGACCACATGAAGAGCATCAACGACAACGTCTACGGCACGGAGCCGCGTTTTCCCCGTCAAAAAGGATTCGCGGAGACAGTGAGAGGTCTCATGACAAAGTGGACAGCGAAGGACGTCCCGGCGATGTTGGCTCTTCAGGAAATGAGAGCCTACGATCCACAAAATTCACTGGGGGTTTATCTCGTTGGTTTGGCGTCGACAGAACAGTTGCCGCTCTTGGTGAAGAACATCTTGTCGTTCCAGAAAGTGTCATATCTCACTAAACGGATCTGCAAGGCAGATCCCAATCCGGCCTACGTTTTGCCTCTCAAGTCTCGGATCAACCGCTATCTTGCCAAAGTTTACAAGGGCAATGATTTTCGGCGAGGGGAGTTCCCGCATGTTGTCAAATCCTTGGTTCACCAAGACAACAAAGCCGCTTACGACGTCCTGCTGTCTGTCGCTGCAACAAACATAAGCGCCTATGGACAGATCGCCAAGTACCTTGCCTCCAACGCTGAGAGTCAGCCCAAGATCTTACCCTACGCCAGAAAACTCCTCGCTGACGATCGCAGTGGTGACAATGCGGACCAAGCCAGATTCGACCTATGGGTGCCCATCTACCGTGCTGGTGATCCCCAGGACGTGGATCTGCTTGTGAGCGCCGCACAACGGGGGCTCCTCGCGAGTGGATCCGTTTGGGGGAGCCTGGCAGGCAGCCCGTTGCCGATGCTAGAACCCACGTCGTTCAGTCCCGAGCAACAAGCTCGGGTGTTCGCAGGGGCCATCAAAGGCCAGGAATCAAAATGGGCGCGTAGTGTCATGATTCTCCTCCAGGTGAGCAAGGGCGCGCCTCGTCTCGACAAATCTTCTCTTTCTCTGGAGTTGCTCATGGCCATTGCCGAGGCCAGTCTCAGCATGAAAGGAGAGTATCAAGGAAAGATCATGAAGCTTCTCTTGGATCATGACATCCAGGAGCTCCCCGAAGGACAAGCTTTTCTTCTTCGCGCCATTGAAGAGCTTGACCGAGAAGGCAAGTTGTTGATGATCAATGCGATTAATAGGCCGATCAAAGGTGGTATGGCTGAGGCCTTGCGTCGAATCCTCGGTGGTTCTGATTCCCGCCTTATCGCCGACACGTTGGATACCGTCGCCAAACACGGCGACCAGAGTTTTCTTGTCGACGTAAAACCGCTCTTGAAGCATCAATCCTCCCAGGTGCGGATGGGAGCCATGTATGTCTACGTTCGTCTTGATCGCGAGAACGCGCTCAAGTTCCTCTTGCCCATGGCGAGCGATTCGAACTCCTATGTTCGTGTCCAGCTTTACAAGTACTTGGCTGAGATCCCCGAGCAAGACGTGATACCGATCCTGGTTGAAGCTTTGCGTGACACGCAAGGATTCGTTCGAACCGCCGCTGAAAAATCGCTCAAGCGGGTTCAGTACTATCTTGACCAAAAACGCAGTTGGGATCGCTATCTGAATGGCTCTGGCCTTGATTCGCGCAGTGCTGTGGAAGCTCTTCTGAAGCAGGCAAAAAATCCAAATCCCATCGACGTCAGGTTGCTAGCATTGCAGTCCTTGGGGACCCTCGGTGTGCCCGAAACTCTGCCTATCCTCATTACCTTCATGGCAGACAAGGACCCTCAAATCAAAGAGGCAGCCAAGCGCGCGATTGACAAGATCAACAGTCGGGCCGAGAACAAGAAGTAGAATTTAGTGTTGCTGGAAGGAAGGGGAATTAGGCGATAACTCGGAAGGTGGAGCAGTGCGCAAGTGGTGGGCAGAGGATGTCGGTGTTCTGGGCAGGCGCCAGAACCCATGATATTCGCCCACCGTTTTCGCCTGTTTCCTTGAATGCGCCCCTACTCCGAAAGTGAGTCAATCGTCAATTCTCCGCTGTGGATTCGACCCGGTCGCCTAAATAGACTCGTGGGAAAAATCGAAGGGTGGAATCGATTCACATGACCTCCATGTTCGATCTTGCGCAATCCTCGGATTTCTTGAACCGTTTTCGTCCACAATCTCCATAGACTACTGGAATGAAACAACTGGCAACAAAAGTCTCAATTGAGGATCTCCTCGATCATGCTAACTGGCTCCAAGCGTTGGCCAGGCAGTTGTGTTTGGACAATGCGAGGGCGGACGATGCTGTGCAACAGACGTGGCTCGACGCCCTCAAGGCACCGCCTAGAATTCAGGGGAATTTGCGGGGATGGTTGGCGCGTGTGCTCAGGCGCAATGTCATGCGATCGCGTGATCATGACGTCTTGGCCTTGACGCAATCGAATCAACTCTCTGCCGAATCGGCGAGTACCCACGATGTCGTCGAACGGTTTCACATACGGCAGATCTTGGCAGAACAGGTGCTCAAGCTCCCGCCGGCGGATCGGCAAGTCATCTTGCTTCAGTATTTTGAGGGGCAGCCACCCCGCAAGATTGCTCATGAGCTTGGCATTCCCGTCGAGACCGTACGCACGCGGGTCAAACGAGCGCGAGAACGTCTGCGCCGAGAGTTCGAGAGGCACTATCCGCAGGACGAATTTCGTTGTCACTTGGCGCTTCTTGGTTTGTCTGCCGCTTATGGAGCCCCTTCACTAGCGACTCGGTTGATCCTTACTTGCCAGGCTTTTATCGGAGCTTTTTTTGTGCCTACACTAGCTAAGTTTTCTGCTCTTGCCGTAACGGCCATTGTAATCGCCGGTATCTACTGGGCCACGTCCGAGGATTCCGTCGGTATCGACTTGACGCAGGATGTCGAAGTTCAAGACATGGCCCGTGATCTCAGCGAAGTGAGGCGTGCCGATGTGAAACCGCCAGCGAAACCAGGGCGCGTTCCCACTGCCCGAATGCCCAACGACGTCGCCGTCGAAACAAGTCCCCCAACGAGCACCCGTGTCAGTCGGTTCTACGGGCAGGTTCGCACTGAGACGGGGAAGCTTGTTCCCGGCGCCACGGTCTACATGGTCGAGGAGGGCAAAACGCACCATTTCAATGGCGTACAAGAGTTTTCGGTCTACGTTTGTTCTGTTCTTCTCCGAGAGTCACAGGCACGCATGGCAAGTCCCGTTGCGAGGCCGAATCTGCAGCACAGATCGACGCGCACCGACGCCGAAGGGAAGTTCGAGTTCCCTGACCTCCTATCTCATGAGCAAAGCGAGGAAAACAAACCACCAAGCCTGCCCATTCGTTTTTAGTTTGCCAGCTATCACCAAGATGTCGGACTTTGCGTCGTTAACGGAGTCGTAAGAGACGAGACAACGGGAGCAACAAGAGTCGATCTCACGCTCGCCCAAGGTGTTGCCATAAGCGGTCGAACCGTCAATGTTGGCGGCGAGCCCATTCCTCGCTGCCGCATCCAGATCGGAGCCTTGGAGGCGGAAACACTGAGCGCCGTTGGCGACGTCATGAGTGATGAGCAAGGTTTCTATCGTACTCCGCCCCTGCCCTTTCGGAGTTTTCGGCTGACGGCGAGCAAGAAGGAATACTTCAGTAGCAATTCGGAGGTCATCAAATTCAAAGCCGACGAGCATCAAAGAGAACTGAACCTGGTCCTAAAGACATCGCCAGAGTTGCTGATTACGTTTGTCAACGTCGCCAAGGAACCCACATCCATAAGGGACGTCATTGCTGATCGATTTGGCAAGGACAGAGTCACTGCCTATCTCAAAGAATTCCCAGTGCGGCTCTTTGCGAGTTACAAAGATCCTCGCGAAATCAAGGACGCCGTACGTTGGGCATATCACAAGAGGAAGCCCTCAGCGGATGATTCGACCTTTAGGATCAGAGTGGAATACGAGTATCGCACTTGGATCGCTGTGTCCATGGGAAATGTCGTTGTCGGAACGACCCATTTGGACTCATCGAACAGAGCTCCAAAGGTTGTTCTGGATGGGGCAAAAATGCCTGAACTCAAAGCGAAGTCACAGGTGTATATCCACGTCATCAATGAGGAGGATGGCGGAACAATTTCAGAATTTAGCATTCAATACGAGTTTCAACCCGGCCAGCACAAAGTCCGGAAAATGGCTCGGCACCAAGATTCCAATCGTGACCTCATTCTTGCCGACATGAGCCCTGGACCCTACAAAGCGTGGGTGCGAGCCAAGGGGTATGCGAGAGAACTTGTCTTCTTCAATGTGCCGACGCAGGGCGATTCTCATGTGAATATTGGCATGCTTAAGTCGGGTTATCTACTCAAGGGGCAGGTCCGGGATCATCGTGGTGACCCGGTCGCAGGAGCAAATATCTACTTTGCATCCATGAACGGTGATTCGAAATTCAAGAGGCAGGGGCAAACCAAGACTGCTCAAGATGGCACTTTTTTTGTTGACGAGTTGCCCAGAAGGAGATTTCTCGTTGTGGTTGACGCAGGAAAACTCGGAGCTTTCTGTGTCGTCTCAGATCCACGAGTCAAGGAAGAGGCTCTTGCGATAAGTTTGGGTAGGCCAGTGCGTGTTGAGATCGTTCCCAATGACATGGAACGCGCACGCAAATTCGCAGTCTTCAACACAAGAGGACAGCCCGTCTATGACGACCATCTTGTTGGTCGAACAAGCTTAGGTGGCGACCGAACTCTGTTCCTACCGGCAGGAAATTATGAAGCCGTTGTCTATGATGACGTCGGTGAAATCGGCCGAAATAAGTTTACTGCCGAAGACGGTGTTGTTGTCGAGATCCTCGTGAACTGAATTTCTCTTTTCTGTGTGACAGCAGCGACTCTATTTGGAAGGGTCGCGAGACGGCTCCTCGTCCACGTCCGGGTCTGCTGGTGTTTCCCTGGCTCTTCTTGAACATTTCACTAACATGCTGAAATGAATAAGCAGCCATTCAAAACGATCCCCTATGAGCGAACGAGTTATTCCCCAATAGAAGCAAGGGCTCGTGCCGAAGAGCACTTCGAAATGATGGATGTCCGACGCAGTGTGCGTCATTTTTCTCCTGCCGCCGTGCCCAGAGATCTGATTGAATTTGCTATCAAGACGGCAAGCACAGCCCCTTCAGGGGCACACATGCAACCTTGGACTTTTGTCGCCATTTCTGATCTTACAATCAAGAAGAAGATCCGGATCGCTGCTGAGAAAGAGGAGTTTACGTCCTACGAGGGCGGCCGCATGAAAGAAGAGTGGCTGCGAGACTTGGCGCCCTTGGGAACAACATGGGAGAAACCGTTTCTGGAAACCGTGCCGTGGATCGTTGTGCTCATGGCACAAAGGCGAGGGGTAAATCCAGACGGATCCAACAAGAAGCACTACTATGTTCAGGAGAGTGTTGGCATCGCCGCCGGAATGTTTATTGAAGCCTTGCACCACATTGGCCTCAGTACGCTGACACACACGCCAAGCCCCATGGGTTTTCTACAAGAGATTCTTCACCGCCCCAAGAACGAAGTGCCCTACATCCTTTTTCCCATCGGCTTCGCGGCGGACAACTGCGAAGTGCCCGATCTTAAGCGCAAGACTCTTGACCAAGTGAGTGTCTGGTTCGAGTGAATGAACTCAAGCACGGGCTTCAATTTGCTCTTGATTCGATTGTGCCAAACGAGCGCTTGGCGCAATGGAGTTTCTGCTAGGTGAGAAATGGACCTCCACCTCAGGTGTAGATAGGGGGATTGCGAACACCGCAAGTGCGAGCGAAATCGATCGTGTCTTTCGGAATGATGGACGCGCCGAACTCCGGTATTGCTGAAAAGTACCGTGCGCGAGTTTTATGAAACAGGATTAAATGCAATGACAAGAATAGAAACGTGGCTGCCTCTCGCCTACCGGTACCAAGTTCTCGTTGCGCTGCTCTTCCTTGGGTGTCCCCTGATCAACGGCCAAGATAAGGCGCAGAAGGTTCATGTTGAAGCCGTTGCTGTCACCACCGTGGCTGATGGAATCGATGCGGGCACTGGTGGTTTGGCCGTCGATCGTGATGGCAATCTCTATACAGCGGATTTCGGTTGGCGGCTCTCCAATTCAAGAAAGGGAGGCGACAAGGTGTTCAAGGTGACTCCCGACGGAAAAGTATCACTGTTCTGCAGGAAGATGCGTGGTGCGTCGGGGAACTACATGGATTCAAATGGATACCTATATCAGTCAAGTATCGGCGGCAATTTTGTCAGCAAAATTTCGCCCAAGGGCGCTGTCACCGTTGTTGCCAAGACGGGGCTAAAGAATCCCGTTGGTATCGCCCTCGACAAGAAAGGCAATCTTTACGTCTGCAACTGTGGCGACAATTCTATCCTGAGGATCACCCCCGGTGGCAAGTCGCGCGTCTTTTGCAAGAGCGACTTGTTGCGATGCCCCAATGGAATTACCCGCGCAAAAGATGGCACCTTGTACGTTTGCAATTTTGGCAATGGTGATGTGCTCAAGATTTCTCCCCGAGGGAAGGCTACGCGCTTGGCAACCTTGCCTGGAGGCAACAACGGGCACTTGACGCTCTTCGAGGGCAATCTCTACGTCATTGCGCGATCGGATCATCGTATCTACAAAGTCTCCTTGGATGGCCGGGCCACCTACTTTGTGGGCAGCGGAAAACGGGGGAATAAAGACGGGGCCCCGGGCAGCTGTTCATTGTCTTTGCCCAATAGCCTTATCGCCAGTCCAGACGGGAAGTATCTCTATTTCAACGAAACCTCACCAACATCTGGTGACCCAAACATATTGGG
>JAJRYU010000296.1 GCA_024275615.1 Planctomycetota bacterium | reverse complement strand
TGCCCGAGAGGTGTCCTCAATCTTGAAAACGGCATGACCCCAGCTGATCGTTTCGACGGGGCCGAATCCCCGTTTCTCGTGCTCACCGAGTCGATCAAGGCTGGCACCGAGATCCCAGAGCGCCAATCCATGTTCCCTCCGCAATCAGACACCAACCCGGAGCCCCACAAGAACTGACAAGAAGATCCTGGCGCCTCCACCATGAGGTGCAAGAAATCAACCGGCTGATGAACCCTTCGCCACTCACGATCGACGGTCGCTCTTAGCTCATTCCTCGATGTCGAGAACCCTATGCGGCTTCAAAACTCGGAATTCGACCAAGCCAATCACGATTTTGTCGATCAATCAGGCCAAGGCGTGAAACTGTCGGCTTTCTCATGGAAGGTGGTAGGTGAAAACGATCAGTGGTTCTGGCGGTTGAGATACAGTCGATCGAATCCCATCAACAAGACTTACTTGGGGATCGGTCGGCGATCAGTCGTGAATTTCTTTCCCTCGCGAAACAAGCGCAAGCGCTTCCTCATGATCTTCTTGCTTTTGTGTTGAGCGGATTCTTCCAGCAAACTCAATGCTAACTTCAGCGTCTCGGTGGCGCGACGGAAGTCACCGCGAGCCGCGTAGGCCACAGCCAATATGTCAAGGAACTCAGGAGTCGATTCTTTGGTAGACACGTCCTTCGCTAATTCGATGGCAACTTCCGCATTGTTTCTTGTGCACTTGGGATCTGTTGCAATCGCCCAAGCCAAGCTACTCTTGATCGTGAGTTTTGAGTCCTCGGGCGCTAGGGCAAGAGCTTGCTGCAAGCTCTGAATGGACTCGAAGTGATAGCCAAAGTTCGCCAGCGTGGTCCCCAAAGCCTGATACCCGAGGTAGAGCTTGGGTTTCGCCTTGATCGCACGCTCAAAGCACGTGATGGCAGCCCCCGCTTTGCCCACGGACTCGAAAGTTTCGCCCAAGAGAACGTATGCCTTGGCAAAATACGCATCTAACTTGATCGCCAATTGCAGTTCCTTGACAGCTTTCGCTTTGTGCCCACCTTCCTTCAGGGAAATGGCATAGTTGTATCGTAAGAGGCTATCATCAGGAGTCATCCCCACAGCCGTTCGATAGTGATCGAGCGCTTCTTCTGACCGCCCTAACATGGTCAAGGCGCCACCGAGGTTGGCGTGAAGGCTCGGATGATTGACGAGCTTCAGACCCAATTCAAACTGATCGATTGCTGCTTCAAACTTGTTGTCATTCGCCAATGATCGGCCAAGAGTGCCGTAGCGTCGCCAGTCTCCTCTGTCTTTCTGCAAGTGTCTTTCAGCTTCACTTTGGGCCAAAAGAGCGGCGCCCTTTTCGTTTTGCGGTAAGAGCATGAAAGCACAGGTCCCCATTTCGTCGAAAGAACTAGGGCCGTAGTTGATAGGTCGGGGCGGTGAATTCGGATTCCTCGGGTTCTCCGCACTATTGTCATAGCAGATTTGCAAGACAATACGCGTCCCCTTCGGCAACCGAGGAGGATTCTCGAACTCATATTGGTCCTGCCAATTGAAATCCCAGTCGTCGTCGTGAAAGAGCCAGATTTTCTTCCCTTTTGGCAACAAGGCAAAAGCCCGAATCTCGCGACCTATGTAGTGAGCATGAGGATAGATTCGAAGTACTTTGACAGTGGTGGGAAGAACAAACGAATCCTCAATCCAGTAGTCTTTGGCACCGGCTGAAACTAGGATGTGGTTATTTCGAAGAACCAAGGAGTATGATTCGCGGGTCGGTGCTTCGTCTGTGAAATACAAGCCGACCTCACAGTCAATTTTTTCCAGTTTCCCTGTCGTCACCATGTGCATGTTGAGAACAAGATCGCTACCACGTTCAAGCTTCCATGCCATTTTCGGAGGGCTGATGGCGGGTTTCTTGCCTGGCGTCCAGCCAATAAACTGTCCGCCGGGCGCAACGGAGAGCCCCAAATCCATACCAGGAAAGCCCGGCGTTTCCGTCTCCAACGCCTGCTGCCGTGAAGACGATGTCGGATCGACATTGAGAATGCCGTGGTGGGCAACTTTGAGATTGCGCGGTCGTACCTCGACCGCACGAACAAACTTCAAGCTGTCAATATCGACTGGCATGACGAAGTTGCGAAAAGTATCAGGAGTTTCGGTGGGAACAGTGAATGTCTCCTTTGTCCGAACCACAAGATCTGGCTTCCCCAAAGCCCAACCCAAGTCGAATGGAGGTAACTCGGGTATCATCTTGGGATCACCTTCAGGGCTGCCGTCTTGATACCATTGCGCAATCTGCGCGATCTCCAATGCATCAAGCTCGCGTTCGTACTTGAAATCGACGACCCCCGGTGTCGGTCCCCAGGGCGGCATGAATCGGCTGCTTGTCACTTCAGCAATTTGGCGTGCACGTTTCTTGATTTGCGCATAGTTCAAAAAACTGAAAGGAGCCGCTTCGCCTGGACGGTGGCAGATCGTGCAATTTTCGAAAATGATAGGTGCAATATTGGTAGAAAAAGTCATGGTCCCAGGGGCAACGTGTGGCAACTCCAGATCCGCCATAGCCACAAGATCAGGGGCAACATAGGTGAGCTTCTGTGCCGTGTTGTTGGCGCGCCCAACGGCTTGACCATTCTCTTCATCGCCACATGAAATCAAGGCCAAGCCAAGCAAAAAAACGAACAAGAATGAAGGCGGGATTCGCAGCGTTCTTACTTTCCAGTGTCGATGTAGCATCCAATCGCTTTCGTAGAACGAAACTTCGGTATCTTCTTTGCCAAAATTTGTGTGAGTGTTTCCCGAAGATCGCGCTGGTTGGGTTGGGCGCGCTGTTTGCCAAAATCAACATATTGGTCGTCAATTCTACCACGATAGACCATTCCTCGATTTCTGCAGAATACCGCAACTTCCGGCGTCACCGTAGCACCAACGAGTTTGACCAGATTGTGCTCAGGGTCACGATATGCTCTGGCCAAATGGGAATACTCGGCAAGGTGCTTTCGGATGGCCTCCGCAGATTCGTCAGGGTCGACATAGACCAATGTAAATTCGATTCCCTTGGTGGAAAACTCTCTGACGATTCGATTCAGTTCCACAGCGTAACGATTGGAAATCGGGCAGTCGATGCGCGAGAACACAAAGACCGCCGTGTCTGACTCTGAAAAAGTGGGCACGTCAACGCCTTGGCCGGCCAAGTTCTTGACTCGGGCGATTGTCGCAACCTGTTGAGATCGAACAAGGGCTTCATGATCCCCGTCCCCCTTGTCACAAGATCCCAAGAAAGCGACAGTCACAACAAGGAGCACACAACTCGATAGTTTTTGGATTGACCGCATGTGTTTCTTTACCATGGCGAGAACAAACAACTCTCAGTCTTTATGGTAGAAACCAAGCTTCCAGGGGTCAAGGAAGATCGAAACCCGCAGGCTTTCCGGCTGAACATAGCTCACACCGACATGACTAAAAATTCCAACGAAAACCAATCAACACTGATGTGTTGTCCGGAAACGCATTGTAGAGGGTCTGACCAGAACTTGCCGCCTCAAACCCCTGGACTTGCAAGGTTAAGCTCAAGTCCTCATCGATGAAACGCAGCTGGCGCTGGAAGATAACCTCCCAGACAATTTCATTTTTATCCAAGTCAAAGATCGCTCGGCCTTCTAAAGAAGTCCGCGAAAAGTCGTTCGCTTCCCAAAACAAACGCACAATGAGGTCGTTTCGAAACGGTCGATAGACACTCGTCAGGTCCGACGCTCCTTCCTCTCTGGCATATTCCAGCGTCAGAGTCAGTTGATCTTGATTCATGAACACATCGTTGAAGACTCGATCGACTCCAACAACAAAGGCAAAATAGTCGTCAGGAGTTTCAATGGGCGATCCGTCAAACGAATAGGGGAGCTTGTAGACCATCTCTAATTTGAATGTGATTTTCGCGAGAAAAGCCCCCAAAGTGTCTTCATTGGCTACAGCTCGAAGCCCCGCTCCGAATGTCCATGCGCCGAAATACGCGGGCTGTGCAAGAGGAACACCACCGGTCGCGCGAATCGAAAAACTTGGGAATCGTTCCGGCCCTCTGGAGACCAAGGTTTGAATATCAGCGTTGATTGGCCCGCTGTACAAACTTGCTTGAAAACGAATGGCATAGAGCCCTTCTTCGAAACCATCAGGGTCAAAGCTATTATCATCGTCAAACGCAAGACTGCTTTGGTCAAAGTTGAATCGGTTAGCGCCTGTAGGAAAGGGAGTTTCTCGAAAAACTGGCAAGGCGTAGATTGACAAGGTCGGTTCCCCAAGGGTCTCGTTCCCAGCCCAAAAAAGCCTCAATCGCGCTCCCACTTCGCCAAGCCTTTTGGTATCCAAGAAGTCCGTGCGTAAGTCGCGGCGGTTGATCACGTCGATTGGATTGTAGGTGTCTACGATGCCCCAGTTTTCGACAAACTGACCAACCCGAAGGTCAAAACCTTCGCCGGCAAATGTAAGATAGGCTTCGAAGGGCTCAATTTCACGGACGTCTTCATCAAGAAAGTCGGCAAAGACCCTAGTACGCAAGAAACCAGTCACTCCGCCACCGAACCCAAAGTCGAATTCAAACTCGGATGTCACTCGCAAGTCTTCATCGTTTCGCCCTTGGTTTCTGTCAGCCAGATAGAAACGAAACTCGACCTCAGCAAAACCCTTCCAGTCTTTGAGAAGAGAGTCTCCCCCAAGCTCATCGCCTCGACTCCCTCCTTCCAAGAGGTCATCCAAACCGTCGTCAAGGCTCTCGTCTTCTTGAAGGTCGGACTGCAGGAGCTCTTCAACCGATTCTTCCAATTGCCTGCTTGGCAAAGTAGTAGACGATTCTTGAGGAACCGAGAAAGGTATGACGGGCGACGCGATGGCCAGCCTGCCAAGCAAACAAAGCACAACGAGAGCACAAGGAACCCATCTCATTTTGACAGAGCACGCTTGGTGAATGCTGCGTCAGTGAGGTTGTTTCGCGGTTTCTTCGTCTTCTTACTGACATAAAGTGAAAGGTCAACGAAGTAGCGATCGAGAGTCAAATGAGTTTTCTTCTTACTCTGCCGATTGATCATTTCAACTGTTGTTGCCCGCCAGAATCTCCCGTGGTGCAAGCGCCAATCGCGATTGTCTTTCGTTTTCAGAAGACGCCCAGCTTTGTCGAAGTAGTCGATCCTCTCTTGACGCCATGAGGTACGGTTGATGTAGACGACAATGTGCTCATAACCGGTATCCGAGTATGTGGGAACTGCATGAAGTTTGAAGACCTCAATTTTCCGCTTGCCGCGGCTAATGGTGTCATTCTTCAAGAATCGCCAGCTGAATTCGCGATAGTCGAGGTTAGAGAGATCTTCGTACGTGAATTCGGTTCCTTGAAAACTCGCCGTGTTGTTGGCTCCAGAGATGCGTCTTACTCGTTTGTTCGCCGGTAGGTAGAGCCAATTGTCGTCCGAACTTCCTGGGTTCTCGAACGTAAGCGCCTTGACCCCTTTGATTTCGTTTGGCGACAAAAAAGCGATCAAGAATTTGTCACCTTTCTTGGGCCCCTCCAAACTGCGACGCGAAAAAGTTCTCTTGACTGAATCGCCATCAGCATCAATGAGTGTCATGCGCCCTCGCGACACTTCATCAATCCAGCCTTGTTCGTACAGATCTGCAAACTTGGCGATCTGCAAGCCGTAGTCTTTCACGTCCTTGGTGGAAAACTTGGGCACCTTGGGGAAAGGGACCTTGGTCTTGTTTACAACTTCTTGCTTTGACTGCCCATGTGCGGCGTGGGGAGAAAACAAGAGACAGCATGCCAGCATTGGCAGCAGAATTAGTAATTTGGTTGCGAATCTCATGTGACGACCCCCTTAGGACCTTTGGAGAACAGATGGACAGCCATTTTCGATAGCGACGTCAGATGCTTGCATGCATTCCTCATTTCCCTCGGGCAGTAAGCTCAGAAGCGCTGGTGCCACGATCAGGTCTGCGAGCAACGCCAAACCAATCATGCCGACCGCCAGATACCCCATGATCTTGTTGGGAGTGAATTCCGACAAGGCCAAGGAACAAAATCCAAGCATCAAGATGATTGAGGTGACAACGACAGCCGTGCCACTTTCGCGAAGCATCCGTACAAGAGCATCTCGATTACTCATGCCACGGCTCTTGCCCCGAGAATACTGAGTAAAAAAGTGAATCGTGTCATCAACACAGACACCCAGAGCAATAGAAGACACGAGAATTGCCGGACCGTGCAAGGGCAAACCGAGCAAGCCGAAGAAACTCAACGGAATCGCGATCGGCAAGATATTAGGCACGATGCTTATCAGAGCCAATCTGATCGAACGAAAAATGAATGCAATCAACACGGAGATAGAGATCAGTGCCAAAGACATGGAGGTCAGGAAACCCTTGGAGAATACATCCATGGTCCTGGCATTGAGCAACATTTTTCCTGACAAGGTCATGTCGGCCAAACCCGGAACCGATTCGCCCTCGATCTGCAGACTTGTCGAAAGCATGGGGAATTCCTTCCTGGCAATCTCACGAATGCGGTCAAATGCGGACAAGAGGGTCAGCGTCGGAGCCTGCCGCAATCGCCCCTGCATGCGAAAGTGCGTCCTATTGGCACTGAGTTGGGTCGTTAGATTCTCCCCGGGTTTGGCACCGTTTTCGTATTGTAAATAATACTGTGCCACTAAACTCACACCGTCCTGTGCTGGGTTGCGGGTCCATTCCTCCGTCCACTCGTCAAAACTGACCGATTCGATTCTCGCCTCAGGCAAGACATCGCTTTCGTTTGGCACGCGGTAAGATGTTGCTTGGTTCTTGTTTTGGACTTGGTGCATCTTGCGCAGAATATCGAGCGGGCTAATGATGTCGGTAAGAACGTGAACAGGAGATCCTTCTACCTGCATCTCCCGTCGCAGCCGATGTTCGAAGGCATCAACTTGAGCGAGAAAAGAGGGTCTGGCTCCAATCCTCTTGGCATCGGCGCGTCTCTCTTTTGTGGCAAGGATGTCTAGTTCCGCCTTCTCTTCCGTTGAAATGGGCTTGCCCTTGCCAGCGGCTGCCAGGGCAGAAGCAAGCTGAATCTCTTCAAGACGTTCTCGATCGCGATCACTCAACTCTTCGGCACTCGCGAGCCCAGGAGCTGCTTCAAAAACGATCTCCAAATCGCCAACACCTCCCAAGCGGTCCTCAATCCAGGTGAATTCGCGCATGACCTTGTTGTCGTCTGGGAACATACCTCGGAAATCTGAGTCGATCTCGATACGTGCAACGCCAACTAGGGACACGACGACAATCGCTGCAGATACGATCAAGATACCGCGGCGCCTTGCCAATAGGAAATCGACAAAACGGGCTGCCCTTTTCTCGGAGAAAAAAGTGGACATCCCACTGCCTGACCGTGCTTTTTTCTTGTGGTGTGGAACCAAAGAGAGAATCGCTGGCACAATCGTCATCGACAAGAAATAGGCAAAAATCGTCGCCAATCCAGCGACCGTTCCCAACATGCGAACCGGGAGAATCGTGCTTATCGTCAAGGAGAAGAATCCGATGGCAGTGGTCACGGAAGTGAGAAGAACCGGCAAAGCGTTCTTTTTCATGACTTCAGTAATCAACGCTTGCTTGTCATCGAAACGTGATCGTAAGGCCGCCCATGACGCAACAAGGTGGATAGCATCGGCAACGCCAACAGCGGTGACCATGTTGGGCGCGATCATGGTGAGGTTGTTGAAGAGGTCACCCTGGGATAAAGAGAAGCCAATCATCCCAAAGATCGAGCCGAAGACCACCGCTAAGGGTGCTATGACACCCACGACATTGCGAAAGACGATCAGCAAGGCGACGGCAATAATGAGAAACATGAGCGGAATGAACTTGGCATCCGACATGCCTACATCTTCAAAGTTCTTTTCGAATGACGGGATGCCGCCAATACGGAATCGCGCGGCACTCATTGGTTTCGGCACAAATTCCGTTGGCGCCTCAATCGGGTTTGCTGGGTCAGAGGAGTCCACCCAATGGCCGTTCTTGCTCCGATCATACTCGTAGAACTTCCGGACAGTTTTGCCGTCATTGCGCCGCATAAAATTGCGAGTCGGATCATTCAATTGCAGCTCGAGGCCACTTCTTGTCTCACCTTCCGCCATCCCGCCGATCCAAGCCAAGAGATCAGCTCTCTCTTCCGTAGGTACGGCTGTGCCTGCCTCAAGCCGCAGGAAGTGTTCGATACCCCGCAGGGCCGCTTGTTGGAATTTCGTCGAGTGCAGATTGGAGGCAAGCTCGCGCCCCATAAGAGCTGGAAGTTCTACTCCGTCGGCGGCATATTTTGGCCTCAGGATTTGGATCTGAATGGCAGCCACTGTGCCGATGTCATTGATGATTGTGCCGACGAGCCGAGGCTCTCCGATGGAGTTGGAAAAGTCAGCATCTGGACCAAGATGAGCCCTTACTCGGGCCTCACCAATTCTCTTGGCGCACCCCTGGGCCCCCAGAACTGCGATCATCCGTTCGATGACATCAAATTTGGTGAATTCCTGAATCGGCTTGTCAAAGAGGTCGGAAATAATAAGCCCCTCTTCAACCCCTTCTTCATCTTCAATCTCGCCCCAACGAATCCACGGATTGGTGGTCAAGCTTCGAACATGTCTGACACCAGGGATGGTCAAAAATCGTGCTGAAAGCCTGGCGATTGCTCTTAGGGAATCGGGACTAAACACCCCCAAGGGGTGATCCTTTTCCTCAAAAGTCACCATGACGTAGTCTTCGGCCACAAAACGATCTTCGATTTCGTTGTATGTGCCTACGGCCGGATCAGCCTCATCAAACCAGATGTTCATCCTGGAATCGAAGACTGTGGGCGGCTGTTCTTCTAGACCGTTCGAGACGTCTCCAATCTTGGCTAAACCTTGATCAAAACTGGCCACAGTCGCAGCGCCTCGGGCGAATAGCCCCATGACCAGAGCCAAGACACACAAACTGGTGAGAAATCGAAAACGAAAGACGAAACCGGCAATAGCCTCGGACCACTTCTCTTCAATCATGCCAGACTTTTCCCTTTTTCTGACGAAACCCGAAACCGGGTCAGTTTGACCGCACGGTCAATATTTTGTTAAGAACTATTCCAGACATCACATCCGAATCGCTCGTGCGACTTCATTCAAGTCGAAAACACCAAGAGCAATCGCAGATCGTGCGCTGGGAAGATAAGATCAACTGACCAGTCAGTCAAGAGATCTTGGAGATTTGCCGGGATTCAAAAGGAGGAGGCTTTCGTGAGCAGTAAAGAGAGATTGATTGCTGCGGCTACGAAACTCTTCTACCGCAAAGGATTCACCGCTGTTGGCACCAAGGAGATTTGCCAAGAAGCGGCGGTTAACAAGGGAACATTTTACCATTTCTTTCCATCCAAGGTTGCCCTGGCACGAGACGCACTCACCCACTACGCCATGCTCATGGCGGAAAAGCAGACTCAGATTCTCTCCAGCCCTGGGACCGCAAGGGAAAAACTGGAATTGGTATGCGGCTCATTCCTAGCGGCGAACCAAGAATTGGCGGAAGACCCCGACAATATCCACGGCTGCTTGCTCGGCAATATCGCCCTTGAGGTCGCTCAAGCCGACTCCAAGATCGGCGAACACGTCAATCAGCTCATGAAACACAGCTGCTCAGGCATGGCTATTCTGGTGAAAGAACTGATCGAAGAATTCCAGGTTGAAGACCCCGTTGAACCGGAAGAAGGCGCAAAACGGATCATGGCTTATGTCGAAGGCTGCCTCATGTTTGCCAAGGCCCACAATGACATCGGCGAGCTACGCAATCGCTTGGATGGTTGCATCGCCTTGCTCCACAAAAAATAGGCTGTCACACTTGGAATCTGCCTATCCGCTCGCCCAATCCTGATCGCAAAAAATCTTGATTTTTGTTTTGGATTTCCACCGAGAAAAGTAACCTCCGATCCTTCGCCCCGCTTCGGCAAGTTTGACAACAGACTTATCATTTTCGGAAAGAAAACAATCCCACTATGAACATGAATGTGACCTGCCCCATCTGTCAAAATGACCGTAATTTGCCCGAAGGGGCCGAAGGGCGCAAATGGAGGTGCGGAACGTGTGGCTCCGTGCACCGCATTCTCGCCTCAGATTCCGGTTACGCTCTCAAGACTCTCGAGGAAGCCATCTACTCCGGTCCAGTCCAGCCAGAAATGGCCATGTCCGCCGAAGCAGAAGAAAGCAAGGCCCCAGTCGGCCCCAAACTCCATACGCGCCGCGACAAGTTCCGCGAGGACGAGCCCAAATCCCGCCCCAAACGGGTAACTCGAGGCTCAAGCCGCCGCAGCCGCCTTCGCTAGTCGGAGCACGCCAATACCCAGGAATCTTTGCGAGGCGAACGGCGCTGGACGTCAGTCCGGCATTTCTTCTTTTTTTTCTTCTTCACGTTGCCATACGGTGAAGACGTCAAGGGCCGC
>JAJRYU010000295.1 GCA_024275615.1 Planctomycetota bacterium | reverse complement strand
GGTGACCTCCTCGACGAAAAACTCATCGTCATCTTGAACGACAACGACATGGCCATCGCGCCCACCGTTGGCGGTATGTCTCGTCATCTGAAGAACATCAAAAAAGAAGCCCAGGCAGGTGATCTCTGCGCTGATGGTGATGGTAAGAACGCTCACCTAGGTCAGTTCTTCGAAGCTTTTGGTCACCGATACATTGGTCCTATCGATGGACATGACATAGCCGGAATGATCGACCTCTTTGAAAGACTGAAGAGTGAAGGCCGAGGCGCATTCATCCACGTCAAGACGGTCAAGGGCAAGGGACACATTGAAGCCGAAAAAGACCAATGGAAATGGCACGCTGTCGGCGGTGCCAAGGTTCCCGGGCCGAAGAAGAAAGAACACTATCGTATTGGCTCGACACCTTATACCAATATCTTTGTCGATGCCGTTATCGAGCGGGCGCGGCGGGACGACTCCGTTGAGGCGCTGACCTGCGCCATGCCCTGTGGCACAGGTCTTCGCAAATTCCAATCCGAATTCCCCGATCGTTTCTACGACACTGGCATTGCCGAGCAACACGCTGTTGCATTTGCTGCTGGGTTGGCCAAATCAGGCAAGAAAGCGGTCTGTGCTATCTACAGCACTTTCCTTCAACGCGCGTACGATCAACTGTTTCAAGAGGTTGCTCTCAACAATCAACCAGTCGTCCTGTGCATGGACCGGGCTGGAATCGTCGGCCCTGACGGCGCCACCCACAATGGCTGTTTCGACATTTCCTATGTCAGGTCGCTACCGCGCATCAACATCATGGCTCCCAGAGATGGCACCGAACTCGAAGACATGCTCAACATGTGTCTCGATGCCAACGCTCCCTGCGCGATCCGTTACCCGCGCACCGCAGCCCCGGAACGCTCTTCTGAGATCGAACGCCAATCGACTCTCGAATTGGGTCGCTCCGAAACCCTGCGCACAGGGAATCACGCCGCGATCATTGCTTACGGCTCCATGGTCTATCCGGCATTGGACGCCGCAGAAATACTCGCAGAAGAGGGTGTGGAGTTGACTGTAGTCAACGCACGGTTTGTCCGGCCAATGGACAAGGTCATGCTGGAGGACGTACTAGCGAAGCATCCTTTGGTTTTCACCGTGGAAGAGAACTCACTCAACGGCGGCTTCGGCTCAGCATGCTTGGAGGTTGCCGCACGAAACCGATGGGCCGCTGATCGCCTCTACCCAATCGGGCTAGCAACGGATTTCGTCGAACATGGGACCCGGGGAGAGATGTTGGAAGAGCACGGGCTCGACCCCGCCGGTTTGGTAGCGACGATGAAATCGATTCTTGCCAAGCGTGAAAAAGACGTCAAACAAATGATTCGCGACGTGGAAGCATTTTAGATAAGACGCTTGGCTTTGTGTTTCTGCCAACGCGCAAATCTGAGACTTGGGCCAAGATGCCGAACCGACGTTCGGCGCTCCCGTTGATGCCCCCGAGCACACAAAAATCATTGCGAAGCGACCGGAAGCGCTGGACATCAGTCCGGCACTTTTTCTTCTTCGCATTGCCATGGGGCGGAGACTTCAAGGGACGCGCAAAGCCTCGCGACGTGTGTAGATTCCTTGACAAAGCCAAGATGCCGAACCGACGTTCGGTGCTCCCGGTCGGCGCCCGTTCGACGATCGCGTTTGGCGCCCGCGGTGATTCGCGAGTTTCATCAAAACTCAAATGTGAATGACTGGGGTTCTCCCAAGGTTACAGAGATTTTCGCTTTCTTCTTGTTGTTGTCGCCACGTTGACACGTGACTTTGTAGACGCCAGGCAACAAGGATGAAAAAACCGCCTTGCCGCCTTTGCCAAAGAACTTCGTTTCAGGCTGGGCGTCTTTGCCCTCGCCTCGAACCGTCACGTTAAACCACGAGGGTCCTTCGCTCTCAGACGTCGCCCGAATAGTAAGTTCGCATGCAGCCGTCAAGACGAGGTCGGCATCGCTCGCGGTTCGGCCCTTGGCAAGTTCAAGGTTCGAAATCTTACCTGAAGCATAGCCTTTCTTGCTAGCAACGATCTTGTAGTTGCCTGCTTCGAGATAGGGAATGACGTAGAAGCCATTGGCGTCGGACTTCGCCGCGGTCTCCGGCCCCATTGAACCATCAAAACTGATGATGTCCCCAGAGTCCAAGTCGCTGTCTGTACTCATTACAACACTAATGCCACCGAGAATGCGTTGCTCTTCTTGTTCTTCAAGGCTCTCTTCTTCCTTGATTTGACTTGCCCTTACTTTCGCGCCCTCAATGGGGTTTCCTTGCCCATCAAGCACGCGCCCGGTGATTCGCCCGCTGGGGACTTCAAAGTCAAGCTTGAGTTGTTGCCCTTCAATTAGATCCACAGTTTTCTTCAGAGAAAAAGGTGAGGCCTCGATTGCAAGGCTGAAATCGTAGCGCCCGGGTTTGAGTCCCTTGATCTCATAGGAGCCACTTTCGTCACATCGGCCTTTCTTGCCGCCAAACATCCAACCTTTTTGCTTCTCATCGCGACTGGTCACGACGGCACCTTGGACGGGGCTACTGCCAGCTCGAACACGCCCAAAAACTCGAGACAGTTTCTTGAGGTAGAGGTCAAGATTCAGCGTGGCATCGGCAACAAGACTGACGGGGACGCCTTCTTGCTTCTTTTCTTGCTCACCCGCGAAGATCACGAAGGAACCTTGCGTTCCTTCCCCTGGCATTTCTGCCCGGGCAAGATACTCACCAGGAAGGATACCATTCAGTGTATAAGCGCCCCCCTCGCCGGCAGTCACTTTTCGTGTTCCTGCCGTGAATGACGTGGCCTTCAGTCCCAGGTCATTGTCGTCCGGGTTGTCCTTCTTCACTGCCTCCAAGGTAACCAAAGCACCCGGAGCGGGCGTTCTCTCAGCATCAAGGACAAAACCCGACAAAGTCGCACCGAGAGACATCTGCACGCGATAGTCGTCCACGGGTTTCGATTTCTCAAGAGAGATCTTGATGCCGTTCTGGTCGACAAAGTTTTCATGGCGAACTGCCAAGTCATAGTCCGCTGCAATCAAACCCTTGAAGCGAAAACGACCATCATTGCCAGATTCGCTTGTTGCTGGCCGTTGACGATGGTTTGAAGAAGAACCGTCTGTGCCCATGAAAGTGCCAATTGCTTGCATGTTTTCTTCCGAGAAGCCACTGCCGTTGTAAGCGTCGTCCTTACGTCGACTCAATGTCAATTTGGCACCGACAACAGGATTGCCATCGGCACCAACGACAACTCCAGCAAAGAGAACCTCAGAGACAGTTTCAGCGACGATTTCCCGGCGCTCCTCGGCTTCCAGCTTATCCTCAGCAAAGTTAAGCGTTGCGAATCCTTGGGCTTCAATGGCGAACTGCACTCGGCTTGTCGCGATATTCTCAATGACAAAAAATCCCGGCTCAGGTTTCAAACCAAGTTCCATTGCCACTTTTTCCCCTGTGCGCATGATCGGCTTGGAAGCCGTTGATCCCATCGGAAACCTGGACAGAGAATTCGTCTTGATTCCAAATTCATGAATCGGTCGCTTCGATTCCTTTTCTTTCAAGTAGCCGAAAACGATGGGAGCCTTAGCCATTAGGACAATAGTATTGTCTTCCGCCACCGGAACGATGTGTTGCGATTCATTCATGAATCCCGGCTTTGAAACACTCAGCTTGAGGTCGACGACCGGAGCTCCATGGATAAGGAACTTCCCCTCACTGTCCGATCGTACCGTGTGCTTTGCTTTGTTGAACCAAACGAGACTGAGCCCCCGAGCTGGCCGATATACAATGTCGACTCCGTCAAGAGGTTTGCCATCGCCATCGGTCACCACACCGTG
>JAJRYU010000294.1 GCA_024275615.1 Planctomycetota bacterium | reverse complement strand
TACGGCGCCATACGGTACCCATCGTGCGCGCGTTCATAGGGCCAGTTGGCATGTCCTTGATCACAACGTCACGCATGAGGTTGGCCATGTTCTTGATCAAGACGACGGCGTCTTGGTCCCAGGAAGCCAAATAGTACTTGCACAAGGCGTTCAAGACGATGGCGTGCATCCAGGTTTGAGCATGAGGTGTGCTCCAGCCAGGATTAGGCACCATGCCATCTGCACCCGTATTCAAATTATCCAAGACCCCCCAACGCTCCATCGTGTCGTGGGCTTCAGTCAAGTAGGCTTGGTCACCAATGTAGTTGTAGAGATTCGACAGGCCTTCTAATTGCCAACCGAGGACACGTGCACCCCACCAACCGCTCCAGTTTTCTGGTTGTTGACGTTGGTAGTAGTCGCCGACTTCGATCGCCGACTCATACGACCCTTCGTCGCCCGTCATAATGTAGTAGAGCAACATGCCATGCACCCAAGTATGCGAGGGTTCTGGGGCATTGTAATTACCGTGGGTGTAGCCCTTCTCGTAGGACTGACCACCGCGTCGCGGTGACGAGCTATTGGTGGTGTGCACCTGGTCATAGTCACGGCGATGAGTCGCCATGTCTCTGGCGATATCGAAGAAGGCATAGTCACCGGTGCGGAACCAGTTGATAAGAACACCAAATGGAAGATCGTAGTGCAAGGAAGAATATCCGTCGCCCCAAGCGATGTCTCCATAGTTTTCCCATCCGTACATCGAGCGACCACCGTAGGTGCCGCCCCGTGTGCGGAACTTGGGCAAACCGATCTGTCCAAGAGCGGCTTGATTGTCAGCCGCGCTGTCATGAGCCAAAGTATCCATCATACGTTCCCAACGCTGTTGGGAAGGATCGGTCCAATTCTTGCGCTCAATGAGAAGATCGCCAAATGCCCACAGACGAAATGGCCATGCTTTGCCAGGACGTCCAAGGATGGGCGCATTTGTTTCTTCGGCGTGGGTATAAACTTCGGCTGGCGTGAAACCGCCAGCGCCAGGTGCCCGGAAGTCAAAGTTCATCGTGTGAGTTTTCCAGCGCCCACCTTCGAAACGATAATGAGTGGTACTCATCATGTCGACGACATTGCTCGTGGGTAAGCCGTACTGGCCGCGATAGACCGGCCCGAAACCGAATGATGGGAACAACGACATCGAAATCGTGTCGCCATTGACTTCAAAAGCCTTGGGATAGTTCTGCCAGAAACGATCGGTAGCGATGGAGATAGAACCAGCGGTGCTGTTGAGAGCCAACGCCCCTTCGTATTGACCGCCACTATTGGTGACCACGCCGCCGATCTTCTCGTCAAAGAAGAAGCCGTTTTCGATCTGCAGAGGGTTCGATGGCATTGTCCAGTTTTGATCCAAGACGTAGTTCGAACCGGACAAATCACGTACGGCTGTTGTTGTCACCGCATCACCGCTCGTGTCTGCAACTTTGAGGCTCAACTTTAGAGAATCAAAGTGCTGGGTATCGTCCGAGTTACCAGTAATCGTACTGATCTGGCCGTAGTTACCCTTGTTCTCCAATCGAAAGTCAACTTTGACGTCACTGTGGCCAGTATAGAAATAGTAGCGAATGGTGAAGTCAAGGCTGAGTGAAGCGATCGTGCCCTTCTGTGCAACAACGGTACGTACCGTCGAATTGTGCTCGATCTTGGTCGAGATCAAAGTGGGCACGACGGAGGCATTGGCAACGTCCAAGACGTCAAGCGTCCCCGGAGCAGCAAGCACGTTTTGCCCGCCGATCTGCACTTCCTTGAAGAACGAGAAGTTCTGTTTGTCGATCTTAAAGACAGCGACGCCGGTATCGATCGACACCTCGGTCGCAGTCTCGACTTTCACTAATTGTCCACTTTGTGCAGCACCGGGTACGACGTAATAGGTGCGGCTGGAGTTGGCTGGAAGATCGGCGTTGAAGCAAAGCAACGTCCACTTGACGCGCTTTGATCCATCCCAGCGCATCCCCCCCCATCTGGCAGTCACTTTCCCGGTGGCCTCCACGGGATTTCCAAGATCATCGACGAGAAGAAAGTCGGTGTTCGGATCGGAAATCGCCATATTGAGTGGCACCGGAACCGGGGCTCGCACAGCAACGTTGTTGCGTGCAAAGTTTGACGGGTTGTCAACGTAGATCGGGAATCCCAGAACCTGGGAACTCGCTGTATTTGCGAGAATTAAAAATAGAAGAACGGCCAGCGGCCAACTATGGCGCGCTGACGTAGAAAGAATCCGCATGCTGGACCTCCGACGGCAGAAAGAATCGCGGCATGCGGCCCGTTTGCACCTTTGAAAAAGGCCCAAATCGGTTGCTAGACGGCTTGGGAAGCCCTGAGGCTCCCGGTCTTCCCGCTAATCGGCGCCCAAGTCACGACCAAGGTCGCAGACACCAGGCAAAGGAAGATCCGCTCCATCCATGCATCTTGTGGGCAACCTGCTGCCGTATCTGCCCTGGGGCAAACTTAGGCCATTGGCTTTGCGTCACTGGTTTTCACCAGCTTTGCCTTGATCCAAAAAGGACGCTATGAGACGAGGCGCTTGCTCGCGCTAATTGTTGTACTCTCGAAGTAAGTGTACCCTCCTCTTTTGCCGGAGGTCGGCAGGTTCTTGGAACATTGCGCAGGGGAATATTGATGCAATCTGAAAGCGAAATACCCGGGACATTTGCCTTTCTCCAAGCGGCCCAGCAACAATGTGCCGAAGTTGCGGCTCAAAACCTCCCCACCGTGGCGGCAGCAGCCTTGGAAATGTCTGGGAAACTCGGCGCAAATGGCCGCCTTTTCGGTTTCGGCTGTGGTCATTCAGGCTTGGTCTCTCAAGACGCTTACTACCGTGCTGGTGGGCTGAGAGGATTCACCCACATTTTTTGTCCGCCTGTAGGTTTGGACATGGAACCAGTCGCCCAAAGCTCAGTCGAGGAAAAGCGTTCCGGTTGGGTTGAGACCCATTTGGAAGCGAGGGACATCAGCGCCAACGATGTTGTCGTTGTCATCTCAACAAGTGGCGTCAACGCCGTACCCGTGGAAGCTGCCTTGCACGTCAAGAGTAAGGGCGCCCTTCTCGTGGCCATCACCAGCGTGGAAGCCAGCTCAGCGTTACCTCCGCGCCACGAGTCGGGCCAAAAGCTCATGGATTTAGCCGACTTCGTCCTGGACAATCGGTCGCCCTACGGCGACGCCCTCGTGAACATCTCGGGAGTGAAAGGGAGTATGGGATCAGCCAGCACCATGGCCGGATGCCTGCTCTTGCAGAGCTTGATCTTAGCGACGCAGGAATTCTGCGTGAAAAATGGCAGACCTCTGGCAACCTACGTGAGCGGAAATGTCCCAGGAGGGATGGAAACGAACGCGCGCGATCAATAAAAAAGCCCACAGACGACTCTGTGGGCTTTCTTCTAGTGGAGACGATGGGGATCGAACCCACGACCTTCGCATTGCGAACGCGACACTCTCCCAATTGAGCTACGTCCCCTTAGTAGAGAAAAATTAGAGTGCCAAGCCATCGGATTCAAGGTCGTTCAGCATTTTCCTGAGTTTGAGGCGGAGTTAAGAGGAATCCATGGACATACAAATTGCTCTCTTCAACCCAGAGATTCCCCAGAACACGGGCAACATAGCCCGTTTGAGCGCCGGGTTTCGCGTGCCTCTTCATATAGTCGGGGAAGCCAAATTCTCATGGTCTGAGAAGGCCCTGAGGCGTTCCGGTCTTGATTACTGGCCCTTGGTGGACTTGTCGCACCATGCCAGCATTTGGCACCTCCTGGAGGCGACAGGCGCCAAGAGGGTCCTGCCAATCACCACAAAAGGCCAGACTCCCTTGTCAAAAATGCGATTCCAAACTGGAGACGTTTTGGCATTTGGCAGCGAATCTTCTGGCTTGCCACCTGAGATTCATCGCGATTTTGGCACAAACTCCTGCCGAATTGAACAATGGGGCGATATTCGCAGTCTCAACCTTGCCACGGCAGCGGGTATTGTGATTTGGGAGGCCCTTAGGCAACTTAGGTGTGAGACGAACCCAGAATCGGGAGAACTTGACCGTGAGTGACAAGCCGACCAAACAACAAACGACCTTCGAGCGCTACCCGCTCACGCGGGCCGAGTACATCTCCGCTATGGTTC